>NZ_JACHGO010000007.1 GCF_014202345.1 Desulfovibrio intestinalis | reverse complement strand
ATACTAGGCTGACGCCGTATATATGCGAGCATCCGAACGAATTTCCAAAGTCTATTTTCCCTTGACCATAGGGCGGGGCCATATATGCTCTAAATAATCCTTTTGCCCAATTGGCTGCGTCAAAAGGTTATTTTTTACTCCCGTCATGTACCGAAAAAGTACACTCCTCTCGTAAAACCCCTTTTCCTTGCCCTTGGCGCAAAATCAGCTATTTGGAAAAAGCCCCTAGCAGAAGGTGTTGAGAGTCAAAATCTGCTCAAGCACGCCAGCGTCGGCAGGCAAAAAGCCCAGCGCAGGCGCTTCGTCCGGGCTGACCCAGCGCAGATTTTGTCCTTCGGCGGCGCAAGGCTCACCCACGAAGTCTGTAACGTGAAAAAAATACAGGCGCACGTTGAGGTTCCGGTCTGCGTAGCGGTGTTCAACGCACTGCCAGTAGCTGGCTTCGCGCACGCCGATGCCCAGCTCTTCAGCCAGTTCCCGCTTCAGCGCTTCTTCCGGGCTTTCATTGCCTTCAAGCTTGCCGCCGGGAAATTCCCAGTAGCCTTCCATTATTTTGTTCGTGGGGCGTTGGGAGGCGAGAAAATGCCCGCCGCGCCAGATGATGCCCGCCGCCACGTCAATCGTTTGTGTGTAGTCCATCCCCGATGCTTTCCTTTGATTTCTAGGGAAACGCTGATTTATTCCGTTTGGCGGCGTTGCTTCGTTTTTTTGAAACAGTCGGGGACGGAAGAGTCCACGCCTGCTTCAAAAAAAGATCGCGCCTTGCCAAAAGAAATAACTGCGTGTTTACAGGATCTCTTTAATCAGTGCTTCCCTAGAGCAGATTAACTTTGAAATGCTTCACATTTCAAAGTTGTCATTCTGCCGAAGCTGTCGTTTCGGCAGAATCCATACCGCAGTGCGGCTGGTGATCTGGTTTGGAGCATTTTTATTTTGAAATGCTCAAGTGGCTGCGTAAACAGCAACTCGCCGCGAGGCGCAGGCGCTATGTCTTTGCGCTTTGCGCCGCTGCTGTGAAGCTGCGTATTCCCGCTGCCCAAATCCTGATTTCTGAAAATATACAGATGCGATATCTTCAGGGTGACTTTGCCCTGGCCAGCGGCGTGATGCCGCTCCCCCAACCTTGGCCTAGCCTTCTGTATTCCACCGCGCGCGCACGGCTTCCATGCGCTCTTCAAGAGTGGTCATTTCTTCAAAAAGGTCTTCGCCGCGCTTTTTGCAGGCTTCAAACGTTTTCAGCAATTCCGAGGAACGGGCGTGGTCGGCATACACTTCAGGATCAGCCAGTTGCGCCTCGGCTGCTCCCTGTTCGTCCAGTACTTTGGCCAGTTCCTTTTCCATAGCGTCATAGCGGCTTTGCAGAGGCTTCATTTCCTTGTGCATCGCATTACGCTTTTCAGCCTGCTCACGCTTGAGGCGTTTTTGTTCATCGCGCGAAAGGCCCTGGGCGTCTCCCCCCAGCGAATTGTCTTGCGCCGCGCCAGCGCCCCGCCCTGCATCCGCGTTGCCAGATGGCCCCGTCATGCGGGCGCGTCGCACAGCGTCATAGGAGGCAAAATCGGAGAACACGGTAATGCCCTTCTTGTCAAGCTCCCAGGCTTCCGCCCCTACCTGCGAGAGCAGCCAGCGGTCATGCGCGACCATGAGCAAGGTGCCGGTAAACTTCTGTAATGCCGACACAAGCGCTTCACGGCTTTCAAGATCAAGGTGGTTGGTAGGTTCGTCCAACAGCAGGAAATTGCAGCGCTTCAAAAACAGGCTAGCCAGCACAAGGCGGCTTTTTTCGCCGCCGGAAAGGGCGCTGACCTGGCGGTCAAAGTAGTCTTGCCCGAGAAGAAAGAGGCCGAGCACGCTCATAAGCTCTTCTTCCGTAGTGCGCGGGTCGGACAGACGGCGAATTTCGCCAAGCACCGTAGTGTCTTCACGCAAGGTGTCCATCTGGTGCTGGGTGTAATATCCCATACGCAGTTGTGTGGCTGTAGCCAGATTGCCGCCGCAACGCTCAAGCGTGCCTGCCAGCAGCTTGAGCAGTGTGGACTTGCCGCACCCATTGTGCCCCACCAGGGCCACGCGCTGGCCGCGGTACAGGGTAAAGGTCAGGGGCGGCCACATAACCTTGCCATCGCCAAAATGAAAATCCAGATCAGCGGCAGCCAGAACGATTTTTTCAGAGTGCGGCGCTTCGGGCCAGGAAAAATTCAGTTCTTTGCGCTTGGGTTCCGGTCTGTAATCTTCAAGCTCTTTTTCAAGCTTTTTCGCAATTTTTTGCCGGGAACCAGCCTGACGCGCCTTGGTGGCCTTGGCGCGAAAGCGCTCCACAAAGGCCATTTTTTTGTCGAGGTCTTCCCTGAGGGCGCGGGCTTCGCGCTCGCGCTGGGCGTTGTACTCATCCTGCAAGGTCAGAAACTGGGTATAGGTGGCCTTGCGGAAAACAGGACGCGCCAAGCCAAGGTAAAGCACATGCGTGCCTACCGTATCCATAAAACGGCGGTCATGCGCCACAAAAACCAGAGCGCCCTTGAAGTCCAGCAAAAAGGACTCCAGCCATTCCACGGCTTCCATGTCCAGATGGTTGGTTGGTTCGTCCAGCAGCAGCACGTCGGCTCCTGCGGTGAGCACGCGGGCAAGCTTGGCACGCTCGCGCCAGCCGCCCGAAAGTTCGCGCAGGGTGCGGCCCCACTTGTGCTCGGCAAAGCCCAGGCCCGAAAGCACGGCCTTGGCCCTGTGCTCCGGGTTATACCCATAGAGCGATTCCAGTTCGCTCTGACGGTGCATGAGTTCGGTAAGGCGCGATTCGTCCTTGTCTGCGGCGGCTTCTTCCCATTGGGTCCAGAAGTCGCTCCAGTCGTGCAGCACGTCCAGTACATAGGTGAGCAGGGGCGTGTTGAGGGCATCTTCTGAAAGTTCCTGCTCAACATAGCCCAGGCGGCAGCCACGCGGCAGAATGACACGCCCGCCGTCAGCGGAGTCCGCCCCGGCCAGCAGACGCAAAAAAGTGGATTTGCCCGTACCGTTGGGGCCGCATACGCACAGGCGCACGCCGGAATCCACCTCCATCGAAAAATTGCTGAAGATGTCCCGTCCGCCAAATGATTTGGAAAGTTCCTGAATCGTTATTTTCACAACCAGCCCTCACGGCGGTAGCCTTCAACTGCTTCAGCCATGCCCGCCTCGAGGCTCATGCACGGGGTGAAACCAAGTTCGCGCCGAATGCGGCTGCCATCACAAAGCCAGCCAGCCTGACGGGCTTCGCGGTATTTATCCAGATTCCAGTTGGGCGCGCGGTGCAGGCGGCCACCAAAAGCAGGGGGCAAGTGGGACAGCAGGGCGTCGGCAGTGATGCCGAAAGCTGATGAAAGCGCGGCTGTCAGCGCCATGATGGGCAGGGGCATGCGGATAATGCGCACCTTGCGCGGTTCGCGCGCCAGTGCGGCATCAATGGCAGAACCCATGCTGCGGCAAAAATCGCTCATGGTGTGTGCCTGCCCGTCACTGAGGTGATAGACCCCCTGCGCTTCGGGACGGCAGGCGCAAATGACGGCCTGCCCCATATCGCGCGCGTGTATGGCGCTGACGGGAAACTCACGTCCAAAGCCGGGGCTTACGGCAACGCCGCGCATGACGCCCTTGAACACGGGCAAAAGGCCTTTGTCGCCAGAACCATAGATGATGGGGGGACGCAGAGTGACCATGCGGTCGCCAAGAGCGCGGCCCAGAATTTGTTCAGTAAGCACCTTGGACCAGCCGTAGGCCGACACTGGCGCGGGCAAGACGGTGTCGCTTACGCCGGGGGCCGTACCGCCGGGGCCTGTGGCCGCCTGGCTGGACACCAGCACCAGCCGCTGGATGCCTGCGTGCCCGTTAGCTGCGGCATTCAGGTCAGACTGGCGTATTGCTTCCGCCAGAGAGGCGGCGGCGCGGGCATTGGCGCGCAGGTAGTCCTGCCAGCCAAGGCCGAAAAGAAGAGCGGCCATGTGGATGACCATATCCTGCCCGGCAAGGGCTTCGGCAAGGCCGCGCCCGCTGGCGAGGTCAGCCTGGGCTACGGCCACGCCTTGAGGCAGGCCGCGTGTGCTTGAGCTTGCCCGGGTGAGGCAGGTAACGTGAGCGCCAGCTTCCAGCAATTGCGGCAGCAGATGCCGCCCTACAAAACCGGTGCCGCCCGTAAGCAGAACCTTGACGCCCCTGAGATGCCCGGCGGCGGCAGGGGCGGGCGTGCCGGGGCTTGCAGCGGACGAGGCGTCTGTCTGCTTCATGTCAGTGCCGGGGGCCGAAATACTCATGCTTCGATTTCCCTGCGGTAAATACGGTAGCGCTTGTTGAGGCGGCCTGAAAAATCTTCAAGCAGATCGTTGACGGGCACGTTGTCTTCAAGCACCCAGGAGCCTTCGACCCACTGGAAGTCGGGCCGATGCTGGGCTTTTTCCATCATGAAGTCCAACAAGAGCAGGGGCAGACCCATAAGCCGGAATTCTTCGCGAATGCCGAAAAGAATGGTGCGGTAGCCGCCGCGTATCTCAGCCCGCGCGCGCCACCAGTGCCACAGGGCGGAAAGGCCGAGCTTGCCGTTGAGCCGCCGGAGCAGGGGAGCCATGTCGGGCAGGGCCACCATACCCGCCGCGGGCTTGCCGTTGTGGAAGAACAGGACGAAAAATTCCGGGTCCAGCACGCTTTTAAGTTCTTTGACGTGCTGTTCGGCTTCGCCGTCCGAAAGGGGAGAAAAGCCCCAGTTGTTTGCCCAAGAATCCTTGTACAGGGCCAGCATATCGCGAATGTCTTCGGTCAGCGTGGCCTTGCTGGAGGTGCGGCAGGTGAAGTGCGCCTCGGCCTTGAGGCGGGCCACTTCGTCGTAGAGCCATTCGGGCGGATTGAACGTGCTTCTTTCAATAAGGTAGGCGAAAAGATCCTGCTCTTTGCGGAAATGCCAGCTTTCAAGCAATTCTGGATAATACGGCGGGTTCCAGGGCATCATGATGGTGGGGGCAAGTTCAAAACCGTCCACCAGCATACCGCAGGTGTAGTTTGCAGACGGATTCAGCGGCCCACGCATGAAGGTCATGCCCTGCGCAGCCAGCCAGTCTCTGGCGGCGTCAAACAGGGCATGGGCGGCTTCCTTGTCGTCCTCGCACTCAAAGAAACCAAAGCTTCCGCAGGTTTCGTTGGCGTAGGCATTGTATTTTTCGTCTACAATGGCGGCGATGCGGCCCACAAGGCGTCCGTCGCGTACGGCAAGAAAAAGTTCACGCCGGGCGCTTTCCCAGAAGGGATGTTGCCCTGGCGTAAGCAGTTCGCGCTCCTGACTCTTGATGGGGGGTATCCACAAGGTGCTGTGGGCGTAAATGCTCCAGGGGAACTCAAGAAATCTGGTGAGTTCCGACTCCGACCGGGCTGCGATGATTTCAAGACCCATAATCAGCCCAACTGCAAGCTGCCGCGCAGCTCGTCCAGAGAGGATATGCCCAGGCGCTCGCAGGCAGCGGGAAGTTCCTGCACCATATCAAAGGCGCAGTCTGGCCGCATGAAACTTGCTGTGCCTACCTGCACGGCGTGCGCGCCGACCAAAATGAATTCCAGCGCGTCTTCAACGCAGGATATGCCGCCCACGCCCACCACAGGAATCTTTACCGCGCGGGCTACCTGCCACACGCAGCGAAGCGCCACAGGCTTGATGGCCGGGCCGGAAAGCCCGCCGACCACATTGGCCAGTGAAGGGCGGCGCCTTGGCAGATCAACTGCCATACCCAGCAGGGTATTGATGCAGGATATGCTGTCTGCACCCGCTTCTTCCGCAGCGCGGGCCATGACAGTGATGTCGGTGACGTTAGGCGAAAGCTTGATCATGATGTGCTTGTCCGGCGCGGATTTGCGCACAATGGACGTCACCTGCGCAAGCATGCCGGGGTCCTGGCCGAAGGCAATGCCGCCTTCTCGCACATTGGGGCAGGACACGTTGACCTCAAGCGCTGCCACGCCTTCTTCATCATTGAGGCGGGCGGCCAGCTGGCCGAAATCTTCAACCGAAGCGGCGTAGATATTGGCGATAACGGGAGATTCCTGCCAGGGCAGCATGGGGAGCTTTTGCGCGCAGAAAATATCGACCCCGTCATTTTGCAGCCCCACGGCATTGAGCATGCCCGCTGTGGTTTCCACAATGCGGGGGGTGGGATTGCCATCGCGGGCCTGAAGGGAAAGCCCCTTGACCACCATGCCGCCAAGGCTGGCAAGGTCGCCGTATGTGGCGAATTCCAGGCCGTACCCAAAGGTGCCCGAAGCTGTAAGTATGGGATTTTTGAGGGTCAGATCATGCGTCTGGCCGCTCAGCGTAACGGAAAGATCCATGCCGCGTTCTCCAGTAACCACGCAGACCCGCCATAGCGCAAACCTTTGCGCCGGGGCGGGGCGGTGAGGGGTTGTGTGCCCGCCTGGGGTGAGCTGTTACGGGCTATCGCCGGATTGGCAGCGAGCCTGTACCGCCAGACGGCACGGCGCGCTGCACCAGCTTTGTTCCGTTGCTCTACCTGCCGTTCATGCGCCTTGGCATTTCTGCAAGGAGCAATTTGAACGGCAAAGGCGGAACGCGTGTTTTCGGCGCAGCCTGCCTTGCTTGGCAGAGAGCAGGTTGCCTGCGCCGACGCCCTCAGGGGGCTAAAGTTCTACTTGGTCAGACCAGAAAACGGGGCCGTGGTTGCACACCTGCACCTGGCCGCCGCGTTTGGCGGGCACGGGCCAGTTTTCCGTGGTCTTGCTCACGCAGCCAAGGCAGGCGCCCACACCGCAGGCCATGCGGTTTTCAAGCGAAAGCTGGCAGCGCACGCCCAGTTCAGCGGCAAATTTTTGCACGGTCTGCATAAAGGGGGTGGGGCCGCAAGCCAGCACAAGCCCTTTTTGCTCGGCGTATTCAGCCATGCGTTCCTGAATGGAAAAAATGAAGTTGTCCAGATCGCCGGGCACGGTTTCACGCAGGCTGTCCAGCGGCACATGCTCGTTGATGCTGTCCACCGGGTAGCAGCTTATGGGCTCGCGGTGACCGAAAAGCATGCTGATGTTCCACGGCTTGGGGTGCTCGCTCACGTAGCCCACAAAGGGAACGATGCCCATTCCCCCGGCCAGCAGCAGGGTGGGAGTATCGGGCTCGATAACGAATCCGTTGCCCAGGGGGCCCCATACGCGCACCTTTTCACCGGGGCGCAGTTCGGACATGCGTTTAGTGCCCTTGCCCACGACCTGAAAGAAACAGATCATGTGCCGGGCCGTCATATGGCATATGCCAAGGGGCCGCGCCCAGGGAATTTCAAGGCCGAAAGACTGGGGGCGTATCATGACAAACTGGCCAGGCCGCCACTTGGTCCATTCAGGGCGGGTAAGGCGCAGCGCGAAGAAGCGGCTTTCGTTGCCGGTCTGCCCAAAGGGCACGAGGTCCAGAACACTCAGCTCGCATGATGATGATTGCGACATGCAAAAAGTATAGGCGCACTTGGTCAGGTGGTCAACCGGGTGGATCCAGATAAGTGGATAATTAAATACTCTTTTTTGGTGTTGATTTACGCGGTGCACCATAATAGCCGCGTAAACCGCTGATTGTAACAAATATACGGTGTCTGGCCTGATTTGAATTCTTCGTCAGTCTGCTGTCTGTCCATCGTCTGACTGCCGTTTGTCCACCGCTTGTCTGCCGTCTTTCTGGCGACTGTTGAATTTTACAGAATTGCTGCTGCATATAAGCCACGGCATTTTCAACTTTTCAGGTCAGGGCACTCGCGCTACACTGCTTGCAGGAGAACTGACATGAACCACATTTACGCCAACCGTCGGGAAAAATTGCGTGAGGCCATGCGTGCCCGTGGTCTTGATGCGCTGCTTGTCAGCCAGGCTGCCAACCGTTTTTATCTTTCGGGTTTTGAGCTGCACGATCCGCAGTACAATGAAAGCGCCGGGCGGCTGGTCATCACCGCAGACGGGCGCGATTGGCTGGCTACGGATGCGCGCTATCTGGATGCTGCCGCCCGCCTGTGGGACGTGGAGCGCATTTTTATTTACGGCGGCTATGCGGCCAAAGATATTTACGGTCTGCTGCGGCGCTGCGGCGGGCGCATCGGGGTTGAGGCGCAGGGCGTGAGCCTTGCCTTTGCCCGTGATTTGCGCAAGGCCGGGCCGGGGTTGTACTGCGAAGCCGCTGACGGTCTTGTGGAGCATCTGCGCCGTATCAAGGAACCCTGCGAAGTGGCTGCGCTGGAAAAATCCTTCGCCCTCAACCACAAAATGTTGCAATGGGTGGAAAGCCAGTTGGAGCCGGGCCGCACTGAAGCTCAAACAAGCTGGTTCATCGAAAGGTTTTTCCGTGAAAACGGCGCTTCGGAACTGGCTTTTTCCAACATTGTGGCTGTGGGCAAAAACGCGGCCTTGCCCCACGCCATACCCGGCGAAGATCTTATTACGGACAACTGCCCGGTGCTTATTGATGTGGGCTGCCGCGTTGACGGCTATTGTTCGGATCAGACACGCACCTTCTGGGTGGGGGAACAGCCTACCGACGAATTTCGACGTACCTACGATCTGGTGCGTCAGGCGCAGACAGCCGCCATTGAAAGCATGCATCCCGGGCAACCCATGCGTGATGCCTATGGCTACGCCCGGGCTGTCTTTGAAAAGGCCGGAACCGCAGACGCCTTTACCCACGGTCTCGGGCACGGCGTGGGGCTTGAAACCCACGAAGCGCCAAGTCTGTCGCCCCGCTCTGAAGGTGTGCTTGAGCCGGGCATGGTGGTTACTGTGGAGCCAGGCCTCTATTATAACCAGTGGGGCGGCGTACGCTGGGAATATACAGTACTTGTGGAAGAGGACGGCGTTAGGATTCTGTAACCTGTCCGGGAAATTGGCCCAGCGGCGAGTATTCGCCTTGTTGCGCCGCGAGACTTCACCGTCGCGCAAGTCAGAAAAGTACCAGCAAAACAACATGCTGCTGCATGACGGGCTCTAGATTGAAACACAGAAAGCCGGAGGCAATCCCGGCTTTCTGTGTTTTTATGTGGGGGTATGGAAGGTATCTTAACTTGAAGTCAAGCATCTCTGAAGGGTGGGGCTTGAAAGAGATCCTTTTGCAAAAGAGTCCCTTTCCCGCAAAGCTTTTCAGCGTAAAAGCACCCCAAACGCCTGTTATGCCTTGCTGTGTCTTGCTATATCTTGCGTACCTCTGTGTACCACGCGGCTGCTTCTTCCAGCAGCTTGTTGGTACGCGCTGCCAGGGCCTGCGGGTCTTTGAGGTACCCGTCCAGCAGCAGGCTGGCGTCAAAGACCCCCTGGGTCATTTCGGCCAGGGTCTTGTCGTCCTTGTCAGCCTTGAACATGCGCAACATGCTGCGGAGCAGGGGATGATCGCGGTTGACCTCCAGAACCTTGACGGGCAGGGAGTCGTCCTTTTGCATGACCTTGAGCAGCTTTTCCATAGAAGAGGACATGCCGCCGTCGGGCGAAACCAGCACAGCCGGGCTGTCGGCCAGACGGTGCGAAATTCGCACGTCTGTAACCTTGTCGCCAAGAAGTTCCTTCATTTTGGCCATCAGGTCTTCAAAGCTGGTGGAGTCTTCGTCCGAAAGAGGAGCAGCGCTTTCGCGGGCGGCTTTTTCCTTGTCGGCAAAATCCTTCAGGGCGTCGTCAGCCGCGGCCTCAACGGATTTGAATTCCCATTCTTTGTAGCGGCCAAGGCCGTCCATGACGAATTCGTCAATGGGTTCAAAGAGGTAAAGCACTTCAATGCCTTTCTGGCGGAAGAGCTCCATGTGCGGATTCAGGCGGGCGGCCTCGCGGTTGGGCGCGGCTACATACCAGAAGGTTTTTTGGCCTTCGGGTGCACGGCTCATGTAATCGTCGAGGCTGGTCAGAGCTTCTGCGTCGGCCTGCGTTGAGGAATTGAAGCGCAGCAAGGCGGTGACGCGTTCGCGGTTGGCAAAGTCGTGGTAGCCAAGCTTGAAGATCTTGCCGTGCAAGCGCCAAAAGTCATTGTACTTTTCCGCATCGTTGCGGGCGAGTTTTTCCAGATGGCTCAGGGTCTGCTTGACGATGACCTGGTTGATCTTGCGCAAGACCACGTTTTCCTGAAGGGTCTCGCGCGAGATGTTCAGGGGCAAGTCTTCGGTATCCACAACGCCTTTGAGAAAGGCCAGATACTCGGGGATCAGCTCTTTGTTGCGGTGCTGGATAAGCACACGCCGGGCATAGAGATCAAGCCCCCAGAAATCACGGTCTGAGCCAAAGAAATCCTGGGCGCTGGCGGGAATGAAGAACAGCGCGTTGAACTGCACTGGCGCGTCGACCGAGAAATGCAGTTCGTCCAGCGGATCGGCATTGTCGTAGGTAAGGGCCTTGTAGAACTCGGCGTACTGTTCCTTGGTGATGGAAAACTTGGGCTCGCGCCAAAGGGCAGGCTGGGTATTGGCCTGCTCGCCATCCACAAAGACAGGAAAGGGCACAAAGGCAGAATGCTTGCGGATGGCTGACTCTACACGGAATTTTTCAAGAAATTCCTCGGCATCGTCCTTGAGCCACGCCTTGATGACCGTGCCGCGCGCGGGTTCCGCGTCTTCAGACTGGGTCACGGTGTATGTGCCAAGACCGTCGCTGGTCCAGGTGTGCGCGGAACTGTCTTCGCCAAAGGCCGGCCTGGATGTGACCGTAACCTTGTTTGCCACCATAAAGACAGAATAGAAGCCAATGCCGAAACGCCCGATAATGTTGGCGGCGTCTGCCACAGCCTCTTCGCCCTCGGCATCGTCTTCATGCGCCCGGCCATTGCCGGATTTGGCCTTGGCGGCGTTTTCAGCGGCAATGTCTGCCAAAAACTGCTCTGAGCCCGACTTGGCGATGGTGCCAAGATTTTCGGCCAGTTCTTCCGCAGTCATGCCCAGGCCAGTGTCAGCAATGGTGAGGGTTTTTGCGTCTTTGTCGATGGTTATTCGTATTTCCAGCGGCAGGTCGGGCAAGCTGGGGCTTTCGCCACGGTTGATGCGAAAGCGCAGTTTGTCCAACGCATCCGATGCATTGGAAATAAGTTCACGCAAAAAAATTTCACGGTTGGTGTACAGGGAGTTGGTCAGGATATGTAAAACCTTACGCACCTCTGCACGGAACTGGCGGGGTTTTTTACCAGCCTCTGCCATGACAAACCTCCTGAAAAGTTATATCCTTAAAGGTAATGCGGCTTTTGAATTTTTCAAGAGCAGAAGCGGCGCAGTTTTGAAAAAAAAATGGCTTCACTCTAAATAAGAGCGGGTATAGATATAGCGATAAAATGGTTTAACCCAGCATTATTCAAGGATATTGAGTCATATTAATATTCATAATTACTTGCCTTCAATGAGTGAAAATAGTAAGCACAAAGAGGATATATAAGGAGGGCCTAATGGACGTCGTAATGCTTTCACGTCTGCAATTTGCTGTGGCCGTGTTTTTCCACTTCGTTTTCGTGCCTCTCACGCTGGGTCTCTCGGTGATTATTGCCTTGATGGAGACCCGCTATGTACGCACCGGAGATGAATTCTGGAAAAAACAGGCCAAATTCTGGGGAAAACTTTTTGTCATCAACTTCACCCTGGGTGTGGTGACCGGTATTACGCTGGAGTTCCAGTTCGGCACCAACTGGTCGCGCTATTCAGAATATGTGGGCGATATCTTCGGTTCGCTCCTTGCCATTGAGGCCACTGTAGCCTTCTTCCTCGAATCTACCTTCCTTGCGGTCTGGCATTTTGGCTGGAACCGCGTAGGCAAGAAGATGCACTTGGCCAGCATCTGGTTTGTAGCCATTGCGGGCAACCTTTCCGCCCTGTGGATCATTCTTGCCAACGGCTTCATGCAGAACCCCGTGGGCTACTATATTAATGAAGCCACTAACCGCGCCGAACTGGCGAGCTTTTACGACGTTGTTACCAACCCGTATGGTTGGGGCATGTTCGTGCACACGGTACTTGCGGCGTGGGTGCTCGGCGGCTTTTTTGTGCTGGGTGTTTCTTCGTGGCATTTGCTGCGCGGCAGCAATACCGACTTTTTCCGCCGTTCGTTCAGGATGGTGGCTCCCTTTACGCTGATCTTTGCTTTGCTGCTGGGCCTTTCCGGCGACCAGCAAGGCAAGACGGTGGCCAAGTATCAGCCTGCCAAGCTGGCTGCTATGGAAGCGCACTGGGAAACCCAGACCGACGTGCCTTTCTATCTGCTCGTGTGGCCTGACCCTGAAAATGAAACCAACACCGTGCAGGCCATCGGCATTCCCGGTCTTTTGAGCTGGATTGCCTATGACGATGTGCATGCCGAAGTCAAGGGGCTCAAGGATTTTGCCAAGGAAGACAGGCCGCCTGTGCTGCCGACCTTCCTTTCATTCCGCACAATGGTGGCCCTTGGCGGCATTTTCCTGGCGCTTTCTCTCTGGGCTTTCCTGCAACGCAAGAAGGAAGTGCCCAACAAGGTGCTGCTCAAGCTGCTTGTTTTCAATATCCCGCTGCCCTACATCGGCCTGATGGTGGGCTGGGCCGTGACGGAAATTGGCCGTCAGCCCTGGATCGTCTATAATCTCATGCGTACTACGGATGCCGTTTCTCCGGTTCCGGCCGATAACGTGCTCATCTCGCTTATCGCCTTTATCGGCGTGTACTCACTGCTCGGCATTCTGGACATCTATCTGTTGCGCAAATTTGCCATCAAGGGCCCGGACGCCCAGGAGGTGTAGCCATGCTGGAAACCATCTGGTTTGTGCTGTGGGCATTGTTGTGGGCCATGTACTTTATCCTGGACGGTTTTGATCTTGGCATGGGCTCTCTTTTGCCCTTTCTGGGCAAAAATGAAGAAGAGCGCCGTATCATGTATAACGCCGCCGGACCTTTCTGGGACGGCAACGAAGTGTGGCTCATCGCCGCTGGCGGCGTGACCTTTGCGGCTTTTCCCAAGGTGTATGCGGTCATGTTCAGCGCTCTGTACGCGCCTTTGCTGATGCTGCTCTTTGCCCTGATTTTCCGGGCGGTATCGTTTGAGTTTCGCAGCAAGGTCGAGCACGATGCGTGGCGCAGCGTGTGGGACTGCGTACATTTTGTATCCAACCTTGTGCCCTGCATCCTGCTTGGCGTGGCCTTTGCCAACCTTTTCATGGGCATTCCTGTGGATGCGCAGGGCGTGTATCACGGCAACCTGCTTTCCCTGCTCAATGTTTACGGTTTGGCGGGCGGGGTGTTCTTCCTTTGCATGTTCGTGCTGCACGGATCGCTGTGGTTGAGCATCAAGAGCCGCGGCGAACTGCAAATCCGCGCGGTAGCTACGGCCAGCTTTGTGTGGCCCATCATGCTCATTCTGCTGGTGGCCTTTCTTATTCTTACGGCTTTTTACACCAAGCTGTATGATAACTATCTGGCCATGCCCGTTCTGCTGGTATTGCCTCTGCTGGCCCTTGCCGGGCTGGTGGGCGCGCGCATCATGCTGCACGCGGGCAAGCTCTGGTGCGCCTGGGCCTTCAGCGCCCTGTTCATTCTGGGCGTCACCTTCTTCGGCGTTGTGGGCATGTTCCCCGGCATGATTATTTCTTCCATTGATCCTGCCGCCACGGTAACTGCCTTTAACGGCTCCTCAAGCCAGCTCACGCTCAAGATCATGCTTGGCGTGGCCCTGGTTATGGTGCCCATCGTGCTGCTGTACCAGTTCTGGATGTACCGGTTGTTCTCTGCTCCGGTGCTGCCCAAGGATCTGGACGACGACCACGCCTATTAGGCGCAGCGTCAGCACCTCAGTTATAATCAAGGCCGCGCCCGCAAGGGGGCGGCCTTGTGCGTTCAACAGGAAAAGGTAAAGATTGTGACAGCGGCTGCCAGAAAAAACGGCCTGCCGTCCGGTAAATTTCAGGCATTTGTTTTCAGGGCGAATCGCCTATGCAATGCCTGACGGAACACCTGGATTTTGGGTCGGCAAGCTGGTCGGGGCGGCATAAATATGAAAAGGCTTTGCGGAGGGCATATGAAAAAGACAGCAACTGCCTTGTCACGCCACATGCAAAATCTGCTGCGGCCGAACAAATCCAATCCTGCTTCAGCGCGCATACCTGTACGCGTCCGGTTCAGCCTGATGCTTGCGCTCTGCCTTGCCCTTGTTCTTTGCATGGGAGCCTGCACCCACCACGAGCGGCGGCCGCTGACGTTTGAAGAACAGCAGGATCTTGAAGCCTACCGGCAATGCAGAAGGGAAGCGACTTCAATGAATCCGGAGTGGCGGGGTGATACCAGCTATTTTCCCTGGCGGGCCTATTTTGACATGTGCATGAAGCGTATGGGTGTGAGTAATGAACAGATGCGGCGGATGCGAATCTGATCTAGCTACGGCACAAGCGATTACGGCGACTGCGCTTCTGCGATGGCGCCCGCGCACTTGGATGCGGGATTGGTTCTCAGGCCAGCAGGCTAGGCAGTTTATGGAGAAGGGGCTCATCGCTGCTGCGCCAGAAACAGAGATGCTTGCTGTATTCTAGAGCACTCTAGCTTTGAAAAAGTTTAAGTGCTTCAACGCTGCACAAGAGTGGAGCGCGCCGCAACGCAGTGTGGATTCTGCCGCAAACCGCATCTTCGATAGAATGACAGTTTTGAAATGTAATACGTTTCAAAATTAATCTGTTCGGGACAGGATGAAAATTTTTCGGCACGCTCTGGTCCTGTGGATGCGTGCGTGCCAAGACTGAAAATCGCCGAGCAGCCTTACGTTGCCCGGCGGTTTTTTATGCCAGCTTCATAAGTATGGCTCCACACGCCACAAGAGCTACGGCCACTCCCCGCCAGACCGTGAATTTTTCATGAAGCAAAAGCACGGCCAGCAGCATGCCGAAAATTACCGAGGTTTCGCGCAGGGCCGCCACCATCGCGATGGGGGCGATGGTCATTGCCCATATGGCTATGCCGTATGACCCCAGACCAGCCAAACCGCCGAAAGCGCCAATAAGGGCTCTTTTGCGGATATAGCGGGCATAATCCAGGCCGTGACGCCAGAAAATGAAGGCGTTCAGCGGTATAATGTTGAGTACGAAAATCCAGCAGGCATAGCTTACGGCATTGCCGCTGTGCCGTGCGCCCATGCCGTCTGCCAGCGTGTAGCCCATAATGACAAAGGATGTGCGCAGGGAAAGCAATATGGCGCTTCTGTCTGCGCCGCGCCGTGCGTTGTCTCCAGCAAGACAGAATATGCCGCAACACAGCAGCAGCACGCCGCCCCATGCGCCCAGGCTCAGGCTTACACCGAAGAAAAGCATGGCCAATGATGTCAGCAGGGGCGCGCAGCCACGCATGATAGTGTAGCTGAAAGAAAGGTCTGCCTTCTTGTACGCTTCAGCAATGCAGATGTAATACGTGAAGTGACAAATGCAGGACATGGCAAGATTCGGCCAGGCCTCAGGCAAAAGCGGCGGCAGGAACGGCACTATGCATACTGCGCCGAGTCCGGCTCCCAGCGCATTCAAGCCCGTTTCAAAGAGTTTGTTCTCTCCGCCCTTGACGATAATGTTCCACAAGGCGTGCAGCAGTGCCGCAAAGAGAACTGTAAGCACTATATAGGCAGGCATGAAAATTTCCTACGCGCATCCCGCAACTTTGGCAAACAGGGACCGCGCGGCGCATGTATCTTAAATGAACGTTAGATGGTTTAACCACCAGTGGACCTAAAGAAGTCATGTGCATCAAGAATGGCTAGTCTACAGCTTCTGGCTCAATATAGAGCAATCTTCCCTTGAAATGCTCTGGCAGTTGCGTGAACAAAGTTCGCCGTAACAAACGGCTCTTAAATATTAGGGATATGCACTCCCCGCGTTAATCACCACCAGAATATGCTATTTGGTGTAGGGTTCTGACTGGTTTGCGGGCAACGACGGTAGCTGGTTTGCGCTTCTGCTATGCCCGCGTTCTAGCTACAAAACAAAGCCGGGGAGGCATGAAGCGGTGAGCTAGCATTGCGGCTAGCAACATAACCATATGCGCAAGTACTATGAGAAGAGCGCAGCCTTCGTATTTGTTACGAAGGCTGCGCTCTTTGTTTATATGCCTATACATCTGACATGCGGGTCCGCAAGCGCTTATATGCAGCGCTTGCCTGAACTGCAGCCAGAGTGCTGTAACGTTGAAAAGGTATTCTGCGAAAAGTTATCTGCCCGGAGGGCATCCTGAGGACCGGGCTATTGTACGCGCTTGAGCACCAGCTGGTCGAGCTTGCCGTCCGTTTTGCCGTCATTTTTAAGAATGACCGTGTTCGGGTCCTTGAGAACAAAGTTGAGCGTGTTGCCGTTGTCGTTCTTGAGGGTGAGGGTATCGCCCTTGTCGGACACAACGGTAAACCCGCCAGTGTAGGCGATATTGCCCAGTGCAAAGGCAATGGTTTTGTTTCTGGCGTCAACATCCAGACGGAAATTTTGCACGATGCCCTCAAGCATTTTGGTTACAAAGGGAATTTCGGCAAAATCTTTCTGCACTTCCGGGCTGGCCAGAGCCACGGTGGCCGTGGGGTCTCCCTGCCACTTGCCGTCGAGTTTTTCGAGATTGCTGCCGCAACCGGCCAAAAGCAGAAATATAAAAAGCCATGCAAATTTTTTCATAGCAGCTCCTTTAGCAGCGGGCTATTGGCCCGTACGCTTTTTGGCGTTCAGCTCCATCTTGATGCAGCTGTGCATGACCATGTAACTTTCCCGGCCCGTCTGCGCCACCTCGGTGCAGTGCCGCAGGGTGTTTTCCGGTACATCCGTCATGCTGGCGATGGCAGCCTTGGCTTCGTGCTCGCCATCAACGCAGCCCGACTCAATCACATGGCTGCCCTGTGCAACTTGCTTGCAGTAAGCCTCAATATCAAAATCAGGCACAGCGCCTGCCGTCTTTTTGTTTGTGCCCATTTTTTTGGGGCCATCCGTCGCTGCCGCGTATCCTGCCAGCAGACCAGCCATCATGACCGCCTGTTCCGGGGCAAGTTGCTGTCCCTGTTTTTGGTACTCTGACGTTATCCAGGCGGTCAACTCTTTTGCCTCATCCTCTGTAAGGGGGCAGGGGGGCAAACCTTCCTTGTTTTGTGCCTGAAAGGCCCACATGCCTGCGGTCAACTTGCGGAGGCTGTCCTGTGGGCCTGCCAGCGCCGGGCTGCAGGCAAGAGCGATCAATATTGCGGCAAACACGCCAAGGCGTAACTTCTGCACATTCTCCTCCAGTGCCTTTTGTAAAAAAGGCTAGCGTCAATCGGCCTGAATAGCCAGCAGGGCCGTTGGCCCTCAGAGCCAGGTCGCCCGTTACAGCTTCACAGTATCGGGCCGCCATTTAAATGATATCGCTTGTTGGGAAAAAATGCAGCAGGGTCAGGATGCTCCCCAAAAAGGAGTGCCTGGTGTCATATGCCGCGTGGTGTATGGCCCTGTGGCTGAGGGAGAGAGTCAGAACTGTAAATAAAACTTTAACCATTGGTGTGGGGTTTCAAGAATAATTTGAAAGGCCGATAATCCGATATAAAACATTCCTCTATGGAGGAATGTTTATCAAATATTTAAGTTTGATAGGAGTAAAATACCTGTTAGAATTTTTACTGCAACCCAAAAATACCTGCTGTCATTTTTGGAGAAAAATTCTTGTGGAGGCTTTGTTATGTCTAAGGCTGATGTTTACAGTTATGCCGGACCACTTGCCGCTGTATTGGCCACCATCCTTTGGGGTGGATCTTATGTGGCAATGAAGTTTGCCCTACAGGTCTTTCATCCTATGACCATGATTTTTTTACTTCTGGTTGTATCATCCATTACTTTTTTGGTGTTTTTGCCATCCATGCTGAAAAAGCAGCAGTACTCCAGGGGAGACTGGCGCATTTTTTTGATTCTGGCGCTTTGCGAACCCTGTATGTATTTTATTTTTGAAGGCTACGCCCTTAAATATACGTCCGCTTCGCAAGCGGGAATGCTCAGCGCCACGCTGCCGATCTTTGTTGGCGCTTTTGGTTATTTGCTATTGAAAGAAAAGATAAGCCTTACGGCCTGGGCTGGTTGCCTTATTGCGATTTGCGGGGCGATATGGCTGAGTTTGGGGGCTGTGGCCAATGAACACGCGCCCAATCCCTTGCTTGGAAATTTCTTGCAGGTCAGCGGTATGGCCTTTGCTGCCTTGTGCGCAATTTGCGTGCGGCGGCTTTCGCGTGGCTATACGCCCTTGTTCATTACCGCGCTGCAATCCTGGGCGGGTGTGCTCTTTTTCGCCCCGGTGCTCGTTATTCCGGGCATGGGGCTGCCGGAAGGCGGGGGTACTTTTCTGGCTTGGAGCAGTATTGTCTACCTTGGCCTTGGCGTGTCGTTTGGCGCTTACTCGCTGTATAACTTCAGCATCAGCCGTATGCCCGCAGCCAGGGCCAGCATGTTTATGAATCTGATCCCGGTGTTTACGCTTATTTTGGGTATGATAATACTGGGCGAGCGGCTCACAGTGGAGCAGTGCTTTGCTTCGGCATTGGTATTGGGCGGGGTGGCTGTAAGCCAGAAAACGTAGCTGGCGGTTCGTGGTGTTCAACGGTCTGAAATTTTTGCGTGGCGGTGGGGCTGATCGTCGGTCAGTGTATTAGAAACTTTTACCCTTTTTGCAGGCTCCAGAGTGCGAGCCCTTGCAGGCAGGCTAGCGCACGCTGCTGGACAGCAAAAATGAGAGTGTATGGTTTTTGAACTTGAACCCCGGTCAGCCCGGGGTTTTTTTATGTCCGGGGCACGAATTGTCATGCCTGTTTGCGGTGTTTTCGTTAAACGCAGCGATAACATGCGATGAAGTATTGAAGTCAGGCGTGCGATAGCAGCATGCCTACGTCCAGCATTTCTGCATCATTGCCTGTGAGCGAGCGCTCAATATCCAGCCCGGGATGTTCGCGCAGATCTCTGAGCCTGGGGGGGACTGGCCGTCCGGCAGGATTAAGGGCAATCATGACTTTGGGCAGGGTCGGGTATTCTGGATTGGAGTGACAAACCGCGCCGCGCTCGCCATTGGACAGCAGCACTGGCGTTCCCACTGGGTAAACACCCATCATTTTGATGAAGCGTTCAACATAGCCGGGGGCCCAGGCCTCTTCACGCATTTTGTACATTACAGCCAGAGCGACGTTGGCTGGCATTGGCTCTTTATAGACTCTTTTGGATGAAAGGGCGTCATAATGGTCGCTCAATGAAAGAATGAGGCCATAGATGCTTATTTTGCTACCGCGCAGCCGGTTTGGGTAGCCCGACCCATTATATTTTTCATGATGCTGCATCACGCCTTGCAGCACTTCAGGCCGTATATCTTTTTCTTTTACAAGGTGGTTATAGCCCAGCAGAACATGCGCCTGCATGATGTCACGCTCGGCACTGGTGAGCTTGCGCGGCGCGTCAAGTATTGCCTGGGGAATGAAGATCTTGCCAAAATCATGAAAAAGACCAGCCAGCCCCACAAGGTGCAGCTTGTTTTCGGGAAGACCAAGATAATGCGCATAAGCCACAGAAAATATGGCTACATTGACGGAGTGCGTATAGGCGTATTTGTCGCACCGTCTGAGTTTCGTCAGAGAAAGAAGAGCGTCGCCATTGCGGCCGAGGCTTTTGATAATGGCTTCAATATACGGCTGTGACGCTGCCAGGTCTACAGCGCCTCCCCGTGCGTCCTGCATCAGGTCTTTAACGTGCTCAAAGGTTTCGGCATAGGTCGTTCGTGCCCGAGGCATTTCTTCGCCCAGGGCAACTTTGGGCGCTGTATGATCTGGCCATATATCACCGACAGGTACGGGCGCGCTTTGGCCGCTGCTGGATTGGCGAAATCGGCTGGGGTCATGATATACTTCAGTGTATCCCTGCCTCATTATGGCGTGGATATCGGCATGCGAGGAGATAGGCCCTTCCTGCATGTATAACAGTGGGGACTTGAGCCATGAGATGCCTGGATTGACAATGTACATTCCAGGTTCGGCATCAGAAATGGGTATTTTAACGGGATTAATAAGCCAACCCTCTTTCTGGCTGTACTGACAGGGTGGATTTTCACATCAGAAGATTGCTGCTGCACATTCAGAACAGGTGACGATTGCTCTGATCATGCACGCAAGTTATGTGCTGGCTACAATCTGATTTGCACCCTGCGTTGCCGGGAAATCCAGATCTGGAAATTCCGTATGCCATTAGCTTGATTTGCCGGGCGCGCGTGATGCGCCACGGGCGATCTGATTCACAAATTTTTACAATCTAAGCATGTTGATGGGCGTAAGTATATGTATTCGATGTTTCTATGAATGAAGTGCGTTTTTTCGAAAACTAGATTGAAGGCGCAGGTCATGCCCTTACTGGGGCGGAGTGATTGGGCTGTGCGGAGGTGGTTTTTGGGTTCTATTTATCTATTAAATATTTTTAATGGATGCACGGATAAAAAAATGAGCGCGTGTGGATTGGGGATAGCGCAGTGTAAATTTAATTAAGGCCGAGCCATATGCTATCAATGAAATGTGGCGGAATCAGGCGGGGGCTGTGAAAGGCGGATCTGTGCAGATGGATCTGTGGCCGACGCATTTTGACTGCTTAAGAATGCAAATGGTGCGTACGCATGCGTTGCGATGCGTATGGTTTTATGCGTGCAGAAAATATTCTGATGTGGGCCGTTTTGAATATATACGGCCATGAGGGTGTCGATAATTCATCCAAAAATAGAAAAGGCGGTTAGCTTTTAAAGCTAACCGCCTGGTATTTCTTGGTGGGTCGTGCGGGGTTCGAACCTGCGACTCTCTGCTTAAAAGGCAGATACTCTACCTGCTGAGTTAACGACCCGTTGAGACGCGCAATATATATATTGGCGATTTGCCTGTCAAGTGCCAAAATGCATGTCTGACAAGCCAATTGTACTTTAAATTGCAGATATTTGCTAACATGCTGATTTTCAATCAGTTGTTTGGGGTTGCTCCACGCCGTGGGCGGCGCCCCTGTATCTGCAAAAAATGCTGACCGCGGTTGTTATCCCTTCTTTTCCTGCTTGGCCCAGGTGTCGCGCAGGGTCGTCGTGCGGTTAAAGACAGGGCGGGCATCTGTGCTGTCCTTGTCTTTACAGAAATAGCCCAGACGCTCGAACTGTATCTTGTCGCCAACAGGCAGGGTAGCCAGGGCTGGTTCCAGCAGACCTTCAACAACCGTGAGGGACTGAGGATTGATATAATCCAGAAACGTCTGGCCTTCGGGAGACGCATTGGGATTTTCAGCGGCAAAAAGCTGGTCGTACAGGCGTACTTCTGCCGGGATGGCATGCGGGGCCGATACCCAGTGGATTGTGCCCTTGACCTTGCGCCCATCCGGGCTTTGGCCGCCACGGCTTTCGGGATCGTACACGCAGCGCAGTTCGATCACGTTACCAGCGTCGTCCAGAATAGCCTCGCGGCAGGTGATGAAGTAGGCGTAGCGCAGGCGCACCTCCGCGCCGGGGGCGAGGCGGTGGTACTTCTTGGGCGGCTCCATGCGGAAGTCGTCGCGCTCGATGTACAATTCACGCGAGAAGGGAACCGTACGGCTGCCGTAGCTTTCGTCTTCAGGGTGGTAGGGCATGGTGAATTCTTCCACCTGGCCTTCAGGGTAGTTTTCAATGACCACCTTGATGGGATCAAGTACGGCCATAGCCCGCGCTGCGTTGGCGTTGAGGTGTTCGCGCACGCAGAATTCCAGCATGGAGTATTCCACTGTGGAGTCTGCACGCGCCATGCCGATGCGGGAGCAGAACTCGCGCAGGGCTTCGGGCGGCACGCCCCGGCGGCGCAGGCCGCAGAGTGTGGGCATGCGGGGGTCGTCCCAGCCGTGAACGTGGCCTTCTTTCACAAGCTGGATGAGCTTGCGCTTGGAAAGCACCGTGTAGGTGAGGTTGAGGCGGGCAAATTCAATCTGCTGCGGGCGGTAAGCGCCAAGGGTTTCGAGTACCCAGTCGTACAGTTCGCGGTTGTTGATAAATTCCAGCGTGCAGAGCGAGTGGGTGATGCCCTCAATGGAGTCCGACAGGCAGTGCGTGTAGTCGTACATGGGGTAGATGCACCACGTGTCGCCCGTGCGGTGATGCGCGGCGTGACGAATGCGGTACAGCGTGGGGTCGCGCATGACAAGGTTGGGCGAAGTCATGTCGATCTTGGCGCGCAGCACGCGTTCGCCATCGGCAAATTCGCCCGCGCGCATGCGGCGGAACAGGTCGAGGTTTTCTTCAACACTGCGGTTGCGCCAGGGGCTTTCGCGTCCCGGTTCGGTGAGGGTGCCCCGGTGTTCGCGGATTTCTTCCGCCGAGAGGTCGTCCACATAGGCCTTGCCTATGGTGATAAGCTGCTCGGCGTAGGCGTACAGCTTTTCAAAATAATTGGAGGCGTAGAATTCGCGGTCCTGCCAGTCGCCGCCAAGCCAGCGCACGTCCTCGCGGATGGAGTCGACGTATTCCTGCTCTTCCTTGGTGGGGTTGGTATCGTCAAAGCGCAGGTTGCACAGGCCGTTGAATTCTCTGGCAACGCCAAAGTTCAAACAGATGGATTTGGCGTGCCCCAGGTGCAGGTATCCGTTCGGTTCGGGAGGAAAGCGCGTATGAACCCTGCCGTCGTAACGGCCAGTGGCATTGTCTTCAATGATACGGGCACGAATGAAGTCCACGCCGGGCTTGTTTGTTGTGTCTGCCGCAGAATCTGTGGCGGCTGAACAGGGGGAATCGGCGGTGGAGGGGGTGATATTTTTTGTCTCGGGGGCCATAATGCGCTCCATTACTTCCTGGCGATAATGTAAACTCTGAAGCTACGCCAAGCTGGGGCGGGGGTCAATCGCGCAGGCGCTGGCCTGCCGGGCCTCACAGGCAATGGACTTTTGCCTGCGAATCTTGCCAATATTGGTTTTGCAGATGTCAGTCTTGTTTGAGGTTATCAGGGCAAGGCGGCAGCAAAAGAACAAAAATACCCGTATGCTTGACAGCCATGCCAACCTGAGCTAGCTTCCATTTCTGCATTCGGGGCGCGTACGTCCCAAACGCGGAGAGGTGTCCGAGTCGGCCGAAGGAGCTCGCCTGCTAAGCGAGTATACGGGCTTAAACCTGTATCGAGAGTTCAAATCTCTCCCTCTCCGCCATATGGCAAATGAGAACGGCGAGTTACTGAATAAGTAACTCGCCGTTTTTGCGTTTGAAAAAAGAGGCCAGTATGGGCGTGGACGAAGTAAAACGCGCAGACGTACAGGCGCTGTTCGAGCAGCTTGAGGCAGAGGGCAAGTACAACACCTCACGCAAGATTGCCGAAAACGCTGTTCGCATTTTCAACTTCGGCATTGCCGTGGGGAAATGCAAGAACAATCCCGCGTATTCCACCTGAAAAAGGGCTTTCGATTAAGCGGACGGACCCGAACCGAGATTCGCCACCATTACCCACCCGGACAAAGTTAGAATCCAAAACGTAGAAGAGAGCCCACTTTCAGTAAGGATCCCATCTTTCCTGGTACTAATGACGTCCCTTTTTGACATAAGATCATTTTGAGTAGCCATTTAAAAGTTTAGATGTTCGACGAACAATCTCAATCATTAGCTCCTCTATAGTGCATTCTTCTGGCAGCCTTATTTCCTTTAAGTGGACACAAAGCGGTCCGGCAACCTCCACGTCATCCATAGGTTGAAGCCGTCTAGCTCCAAGGCCCGTTAGTATCCATTCAGGATTAATCCTCTTTAATCTCAACAAAGTCACAAGCCAATCTGCAGGGATACTCTTCCGTTTCTTCGCATCCGCAACCGACGATTGCTTGATTCCAAGAAACTCCGCCAGTTCAACCTGAGTGCGGCATCCTGCTGCTTCAAAGAATCGATCCAGCGGTGTGGACATGCGCTTGCTCCTTGTCGGGTTGCCATACCCGCTTAAATATCAAGTTTAGAATGTATGCACAATAGGACAGCTGACAAATTAATCAGCTATTTATAAATCAGCTGTCGAGTATGAACAAGGGATGAGAAAAAGACCTCCTTCCAAGTTCGGCGCGGCTCTTATTCAAGAATATAAAAAGCGCGGGTTCACGCAGTATAGCCTTGCCAAAAAGATGGAGCGTAGCACCCGCTATCTGAACAATCTTGAGCATGACAGGAGTGAGCCGCGCTTCACCACCATACTCTTGCTTGCTGACGCCATAGGCATGGAGCCGGGCGAACTGGTAAACGCTGCAGCTGTGTTAAGTTGGGCAGCTTTGGCAGAAGAAGAATCCGCACTGGAGAAGCCGAAGGACGAGGACGCCCCTAAAAAGAAGGGCGAAAGCAAAAAAAGTAAGAAAAAATGAAAAATTTTTAGCCGGGTAACTTTCAAGGTAAGAAATTTTCAATATCTAAATAAATTTAATAATTCCGTACTGATATAAATATAGTTCAAATCTCTCCCTCTCCGCCATATGGCAAGTGAGAACGGCGAGTTACTGAATAAGTAACTCGCCGTTCTTGCGTTTGAAAAATGGGTGTTTTTTGTGGGTACAAGGCAGAAAACATACCGCTCAAAAATAAAAAACGGCAAGCCATCATTGGGGGGGCTTGCCGTTTTTTATGGACAATGCACGGGCAGCGTTACATCCCGTGCGGCCTAAGTGTGTTCCACCTAAGCTATGTCTTGCGTGCCTAGGCCATAGGCCGCAAAGAATTGAGATAGATGCGGGCCACAGTCTCGCGCGTGCCCTCAACGGGGGCTACGGAAAGCAGTAGGCTCAGGGATGGCGTCTGCTCCACAAGGTCGCAGAATGTATCCACGTCGGATTCCTTCACGCCCAGATCCTGAAGCTTCTGAGTCACGCCCAAGCCGAAGAGCCACTGCTCAACAGCCTTGGCAACCTTGTCGGCTTCTTCGGGAACACCTGCAAGACCGGGAACGATGGGCTCAAGAATGTGCGCCAGCACGGCAGGACGCGCAGGGTAGCATTCCTTGATGACGGCAGGCAGCAGCACAGCCAGTCCCAATCCGTGAGACAGGTCGGGGCTTACAGCGCTCAGGGGATGTTCAAGCGCGTGGGTGAAGTGCAGCAGGCCATTGTCAAAGGCCACGCCAGCCTGAAGAGCCGCGAAGCTGAGTCCGTACCGGGCTTTGAGGTCTGCAGGATTTTCCAGCGCTACGGGCAGCCAGTTGTTAACAAGGCTAATGGTTTCCTTGGCCAGATTAACGGCAAAGGGGTTGGAAACCGTGGTGGTGGCCGCTTCAACGACATGGTTCACCGCGTCGATGGAGACATATCGGGTCTGCTCTTCGGAAAGCCCGGTCATCAGTGCGGGATCGTCAATGGCAAAGCGGGGGTAGAGGCAATCGTAGGCAATGGCGGGCTTGTAGTTGAGTCTGGTAACGGTGGCCACAGCAAAGCGGTTCACCTCACTGCCAGTGCCGTGGGTCAGGTTGATGGCGATAATGGGCAGGGCCTTTTCAGGCGTGAAGCGAAAACAGTAAAGATCTTCGCCGCTTTTGCCGGGATTGGCCAACAAAATGGCTGCACTCTTGCCACAGTCGATGGGGCTGCCGCCGCCAATGCAGATCACAGCGCCCGCGTTGATGGTGCGCCCCAATGCCGCAGCCTCATCCACGCTGTCCGTGGTGGGGTTGGGGGTGACGCGGTTGTACAGGGCCAGGGCAATGCCGTGCTTTTGGGCCGCAGCTTCAACCTTGTCCCATGCTCCGGTTGATTTGTAAGAACGCCCCCCGCTGACACAAAGGATGGACGAAACGCCCTCATGCTTCATCTGGGCCAAAATGTCGTCGATTTTGTTGATGGCTCCTACGCCTATATAAGCTGTTGTCTTAACACGGATTTCCCGTACAACGTCATAGTCGTAACTTTCATTCCACATGATAATCTCCTTTTTCAGTAGGATTTTCCTGTGCGGTAGTATATTCAAGACCATTTGTTATTATTTTCACTTGTGTTTTTTTATACTCCCAATCAGATCGAGAGTAAAGCTCATTGAGCGCTCAATCAGTATTTTTATTTAAACTGGCCCCGGCCCTTTTGACGGGGCAGGCGTTGCCATAAGCCTGGAACACTGCAGCTGATTACAGAAGCAGTATTCCAGAAATGCAGGAGCATGACTGTGGAGAGGGCAGCTTGCCGTCAGTGAAGGAGTATAATGAAGCGAAAAAATTATTGATATTTTTCGATAACGAGTAGTTGTGGATCCCTAAGAGGTAAGATTTTATTAAAAATTAACTCCATTTTTATGGCTGTTTATTGCCTTTAAAAGATTTAAGAATCCTTATGTTTTTCAGCCGCAGTTCAATCCATCCCCAACTGCTTACAATCGTGATTCCTGCGAGCACCAGTATCACACCTGCAATAAATCTTGGTTCAATAGACTCATCAAGTAACAAAAAACCAAAAACAACACCAAATATTGGTGTAATGAAGCAAAGAGCTCCAAGTTGCGATGCGGGGTAAACTGTTAATAGCCAGAACCAGAGCATCATTCCAAAAACACATACAATAAAAATCTGAAACATCAGGCTGGCCCAGACAATATTGGTCATGGAAAAATTCAGTCCATCAACAGCTATTGCCCAAGGGAATAAAACACAGCAACATGTCATAAGTTGGATGAACAATGTTTGCGCCGGAGGTGTTTCAGACAGTTTGGTCCGAATCACCACCGTGGTGGCCCCCCATGCCATTCCTCCGCAAAGTCCCAGCAAATCACCTAAAAAAATTGAAGATGGCGACGTAGACGAACCGCTGAAATCAAAAAAAGCTATAACAATGCCACAAAAGGCCAAGCCCATGCCACACCATTGGATGGATTTAAGGCGTTCTTCCGGCAATAAAAAATGTAGGCCTAATGCTGCAAAAGCGGGTGCTGTGTATAGCGTTGTGACCATATGAGAGGCACTGGTCAAACGCAGTCCTTCTCCTACGCACAAAAATTCGAGGGAAAATAAAATCCCCGCAGCCAGCCCGGCCCTCACTTTACCCGCCGAAGGCAACAAGCCCAAACCCTTGGTGCGCAGATAGGCCCCAACAAAAAATGCCGCCAGGCCTGAGCGCACCACCATCTGCAATACTGGCGCCATGTCTGCTGCTGCGGCTTTAATTGCTATTTGCTGCAAGCCTAATATTGCGCAAAGAAAAATCATAAGCCCGATAGCTTTTTCATCTAGTCTTTCATGACACTGCATTAAAATATCCTCCACTGGGGCACCTTTACTCTGGTCTTAAAAAAAGTATATAATGATTTTCTGCCACATAATACCGCAAAGGTGTCAAATGAAGCATTTTCTCCAAGCTCCTTTTAGTACTGCCCTGCCTGCTCCGCTCTACTTACGCACAACACTTATGCCCAACGATGCAATATTCCCATCCCACACACATTCGTGGGGGGAATTTGTCTACGCCTATAATGGGGTGGTCCAGATTATGGTTGGCGATGACCGTTATCTGGTCCCACCGCAATACGGCGTATGGATACCTCCTTTTAAGAGGCATGTAGGGCTTAATAGAAAAGAAGTTTTGCAAACATCGCTCTACGTCAGCAATGAGCTTTGTGGTTGTCTGCCAGATAAATCGCAAGCACTGTTGGTGAGTCCGTTCATCCGTTCGATTCTGGAGCATGCCAAGGATAGTTTTGAAAGATTTGATAGCGATAGCCACCAAAGGCTGCTGAGAGTATTGCTCGACAAACTGGCCGAAACTCCGAGGACTGGAACTTTTTTGCCTGCATCTGAAGATCCCGCATTGCGGCGCTTACTCCAGTATCTTGAAGAGAATCCTGAAGATAAAAAATCTGTAGCTGATCTTGCGCGAGAGTCAGGGATAACAGAACGAACGCTCGCCAGAAAATGCAGAAAGGATTTAGGCATCTCGCTCACCGAATGGAGAAATCGCATGCGTGTGGTTAAAGCTTTGGCTTTACTTGAACATGGTAAAACAGTTGAAGAAATAACGCGGCAGTTTGGGTATTCCAGTGCTTCAGCCTTTATTGCAATGTTCAAAAAAATTATGGGAACGTCACCCGCATGCTGCAAAAACAAGCAGCAGAACGGGGGCGTCCAGGCCAGTGAAGCTACTGCTGAAGTTCCTTTACCTTCTTTCCATCAGGGTTAGGTCGCACAGCCCCTTGGAGAGGTCACCGCGCATAACACTGCGTGGATTCAGCTGAAAAATACCTTTTTTGACAGAATGACAACTTTTAGACGTGAAGGATTTTAATGCTAATCTAGAAGGAGACGTAAGCAGCAAGGATATTCAATGGGGTGCAGGGCGTTTAGCCTTGCCGCGCATATTCAAAAACGGTATGCACTACCGTGAGCGCCTGTCGCCCCGCGCCGCGCAACGCGGCGTTGTTTCCTTCCCCGAACCAAAGGATTTTACGTGCAGTTTTTTGAGCAGATCGCAAAAGAGTTGAGCATCGCCCCAGGCCAGGCCAAGGCCGTGGCAGAGCTTTTGGACGAAGGGGCCACTATTCCCTTTATCGCCCGCTATCGTAAAGAGGCGCACGGTTCTTTGGACGAAGTTGCCGTCGCCGCTGTGCGGGACAGGCTCACGCAACTGCGCGAGCTGGAAACGCGGCGGCAGGCCATTCTCGCCTCCCTCACCGAGCGGGAGTTGCTCACTGACGACCTGCGCAACAGCGTCATTACTGCCGACACAATGACAGCTCTGGAAGACGTATACCTTCCGTACCGCCCGAAGCGGCGCACCCGCGCCACAATGGCCAGAGAAAAAGGCCTTGAACCCTTGGCCTTGAACCTGCTGGAGCAGACGCCGGCGCTTGCGCCCGAAGAAGCTGCAAAGCCTTTTGTGGATGCGGAAAAAGGCGTGGAATCCGTAGAGGCGGTCCTGGCTGGCGCGCGTGATATTATTGCGGAAATTGCCAGCGAACACGGCGCAGCCCGCGCAGCCATGCGTGAGTTTTTCGCCCGCAAGGCCGTAGCTGCTTCAAGCGTTGCCAAGGGCAAGGAAGAGGAAGGCGCGAAGTTTCGTGATTATTTTGACTGGCAGGAAAATGCCGCCAAGGCTGCCGGGCACCGCCTGCTCGCCATGCTGCGCGGTGAGACAGAGGGATTTTTGACCCTGCATTTTCTACCTGAAGCTGAAGCAGCCCAGACCCTGTTTCGGGGCATGTTTGTAAAAAATTCTTCGCCAGCCGGGCAACAGGTTCGGGAAGCGGTGGACGACGGCTATAAACGCCTGCTTGCGCCCTCACTGGAAACAGAGCTGCGCGCGACCCTGCGAAAAAAAGCCGAAAGTGAAGCCATTGCCGTGTTTGCCAAGAATCTGCGTCAGCTTTTGCTGGCGTCACCTCTGGGGCAAAAGCGCGTGCTTGCCATTGACCCCGGCTTCCGCACTGGCTGCAAGGTGGTGTGTCTGGACGCGCAGGGCGCGCTGCTCCACCACGACCTTATCCATATATTGAGCGACGGGCAGCAAAAAGACGCCGGAGAGAAAATCCGCAAACTTGCTGCCGCCTACAAGGCTGAGGCCATTGCCATCGGCAACGGCACGGCGGGCCGCGAGACAGAAACCCTCGTGCGTGTGTTGCAGCTTTCCCTTCCTGTTCTTGTTGTCAGTGAAAGCGGGGCCAGCGTGTATTCCGCCTCTGAAACGGCGCGGCGCGAATTTCCTGACCTTGATCTCACCGTGCGCGGCGCAGTTTCCATCGGGCGCAGGCTTATGGACCCGCTGGCCGAACTGGTGAAAATAGACCCCAAGGCCATTGGCGTTGGGCAGTACCAGCACGACGTGGACCAGACAGACCTCAAAAAAAGTCTGGACGATGTGGTGGAAAGTTGCGTGAACGCGGTGGGTGTAGAGGTAAACACCGCCAGCGTGGAGCTTTTGACGCACGTTTCCGGTCTTGGGCCAGCGCTGGCCAAGTCTGTTGTGGCCTATCGCGAGGCCAATGGCCCCTTTGCCCTGCGTAAAGATTTGAAAAAGGTTCCGCGCCTCGGCCCCAAGGCTTTTGAGCAGGCCGCAGGTTTTTTACGCATCCACGGTGGCACGAATCCGCTGGATGCCTCGGCTGTACACCCTGAATCGTATGGGATCGTAAAGGCGATGGCCAAGGATCTTGGCTGTTCTGTGCCGGATCTGCTTGCCAATGGGGAAACGCGGCGAGGCATCAAGCCCGAGGCCTATGTAACGGAAACCGTGGGCCTGCCCACGCTTCGCGACATCCTTGCCGAACTGGAAAAACCGGGCCGTGACCCGCGCCAGGCCTATGAAGCCTTTGCTTTTGCCGAGGGCGTGACGCGTATTGAAGATCTTGAGGCTGGCATGCGCCTGCCGGGCATTGTCACCAACGTGACCAATTTCGGTGCTTTTGTGGACATTGGCGTGCATCAGGACGGCTTGGTACACATCAGCCAGCTGGCGGACAGCTTTGTCAGCGATCCGCACACGGTGGTGACTGTGCAGCAGAAGGTGAGCGTTACCGTGCTGGAGGTGGACGCGGCCCGCAAGCGCATTTCGCTGTCTATGCGCAAGAATCCGGCGGACGCCCCGGCACGGCAGCAGGCCGGGGGCCATTCGCGCGATCAGGCGCACGGTCAGCCGCGCGGCAATACGCACGGACAGGCTCGCAGGCCCGATGCCGGCGAGCGCAAGCCCTCGCGTGAAAACAGACCGCAGCCCGGGAATGAAAAACGGCAGGAACGGCAAAAGCCGGAACAGGGGCACAGGCCGTTTCAGGACATGCTTTCCAAATTTGGCAAGAAGTAACCTCGGGCGAAGTTTTTGCCTCCCGTTCAGGGGCTGCCGTTAGAACATTTTAACGTTTTCAAAGTTAATCTGCTCCAGACAGCTCTTTTGTTCAATTGTTCAATTGGCTGCGCCAGAAGAGTATTTTGCATTAGCCATATTGTAAGAGCACAGTTTTTTCGCAAAAAAGGCTTTTTGTTCCGGGTTGAGTACCAACAGAGTACTCTCCCGCCACAAAAAGCCTTTTTTGATTGCAAATAAAAAACCGTCTCCTGCAAGTACTGGCCGCATGCCCAAAAAACAAAAGGAAGGCATGCCGAGCCGCAGGGCAGGGCGCTTAACTGAGTTCTTCCAGCCTTTGCTCCACAGTTTCCCAGCGCAGCAGCAGCTCTGTCTGCTCTTCTTCCAGCGCGGTGAGGCGCTCGGTTGTGCGGGTAAAGGCGGCGGGGTCTTTGGTGAAAAGTTCCGGGTCAGCCAGGGCTGTTTCAAGGTTTTCCTGCTCCTGCTCCAGAGCGTCCATCCGTTCCGGCAGGGCTTCCAGTTCCTTGGTCAGCAGGTCAAATTCCCGCTGTTCCTTGAAGTTGCGGCGGCGGGGCTTATCTGAGGGCTGCTGGTCGGTCTGATAGTTTGCTCTGCCGTTTTTTTCTTCCGTCTTTTTTTCCTGAACGGGCGTGGAGCGCTGGCGCAGCCAGTCTGTGTACGCGCCCACATATTCGTGCGCTTTGCCATCGCCTTCAAGGGCAATGACGCTGGTGACAAGATTGTCCAAAAAGCTCCGGTCATGGCTGACGATAAGCACCGTGCCGGAATAATCCGCCAGCAGTTCTTCCAGAAGCTCCAGCGTTTCCACGTCCAGGTCGTTGGTGGGTTCGTCCAGTACCAGCACGTTCGATGGACGGGTGAACAGCTTTGCCAGCAGCAGGCGGTTGCGCTCGCCGCCAGACAGGGCTTTGACAGGCAGACGGAGGCGGTCCGGGGTGAAGAGAAAATCTTGCAGGTAGCCGGCCACGTGGCGCGTATTGCCGCCCACGGTCACCACGTCGTTGCCTTCCGCCACGCTGTCCATAACGCTTTCTTCGGGGTTCAGGCTTTCGCGCAACTGGTCAAAGTAGCTGATCTGCAAATTGGTGCCAAGCTGCGCGGTTCCTTCTGTGGGTGCCAACTCGCCCAGCAGCACGCGGAGCAGGGTGGTTTTGCCTGTGCCGTTGTCGCCAATCAGGCCCACGCGGTCGCCGCGCTGGATGATGGTGGAAAATTCGCTGAACAGCGGCGGCTTGCCGGGGTAGCCAAACGTTACGTTGTCTGCCTCAATGACAAGCTTGCCCGAGCGTCCTGCTTCCTGCGCGGCCATGCGTACGTTGCCCTGTTTGTCGCGGCGCTCGGCGCGTTCGGCCCGCAAGGCTTCAAGGGCGCGCACCCGGCCCATATTGCGCGTGCGCCGGGCCTTGATGCCCTGACGAATCCACACTTCTTCCTGGGCGAGCTTTTTGTCAAAAAGCGCAAAGGCGCGTTCTTCGGTGGCAAGGCGCTCTTCGCGGCGTTCCGGGTAGCGGTCAAATCCGCAGGAATAGCTGTGCAGCTTGCCACGGTCGATTTCCACCACCCGCGTGGCGAGGCGCTTGGAAAAGGCCCGGTCATGGCTGACGAAGATCAGGGTGCGGGCCTTGCGCAGCAGAAAATTTTCAAGCCAGGTGATGGTAGCAAGGTCGAGATGGTTGGTGGGTTCGTCCAGGATAAGGTCTTCAGAGCAGACAAGCGCCCGCGCCAGAGCAACACGGCGTTTGGTTCCGCCGGAGAGCGAGGCGAATTCGGCATCCGGGTCCAGTTCCAGATGATTGATGACGGCAAGTACTTCGCCGTAGCGTTCCCAGTCCGACGCCATATGCAGCCCGGCCTCGTGCCCTGCCGCATCATTGCTGCCAGAAGTCGCAGCAGGCGCAGCGTCTGCGCTGTGGGTCGCGGTATCGTGTCCTGTTCCTGCATGGGCGGCGGCAAGGGCTTTACCTTCTTCGCCAAGAGCTTCGGCTACCAGAGAAAAAACAGAGCCGCGCCAGTTTTCGGGCACGTCCTGGGGCATTTGTCCTATCTGGGTGCCGGGGCGGATGATAATGCCGGAATCCGGCTGCATTTGGCCGCCAAGAAGGGCCAGCAGCGAGGATTTTCCCGCGCCGTTGCGGCCGATGAGGCAAAGCCTTTCGCCAGTTTCAACGGAAAAATCTGCCGCATCCAGCAGCGGTTTGCCGCCGAGGTTCAGGGTTACGCCCTGCATGCTCAAAAATGCCAAGAGGTTCTCCAGCGCTATGTATGATTATGCTTTGGGCAAAGGCGCTTCATAGCCGAGTGATTTTTTGCATCCCGCAAAAAGCCGTGGTGCAGCCAGCGCACGCAATTGCCCTTTCGCTCGCGGATGCTACCAATACCTTAGTGGGCGAACTGGCGCAACGGCCCCATAGCCGGCCAACCGGAAATTCCGCCGACAGGCGCGGCTGATGATGAAATTATGCGGGCAGCGTGTACATGCTGTTGGTGAATGGAGCAGCGTGTTGTTGAACAGCATTTTTTTGACGAAATAATAATTTTTATGAGCACAATACTTTTAGGTTGTTCTGGCTAACTTTACCAGAATAGAATATATGAAACTGTTCAGGTATGTTAAAAATAAAGTATGTCTATAAAAAATACTAATGTAGAAATCATTATTATTGGCAATAAAAGTAGCTATTAGCAATAGATAATATTCTTTAGTGCACACGTACACCATTTTTTAGCAATTTTTATGGCTTAGATACATTGCATATAGCAACAACATGCATAATTAAATATATTAGTCTTTATATGTTATAGAAAGATCTATTTTGATAAAACACGGCAGTTTTTTGACGTAGCGCAGCGCCTGCGGCGTAAAACAAGATGCAGGAAATTGTGTTTTTCGAGTGCGGCTCTGTAGTTTACACGACTGTGTAAATGATTATTTGTGGCGGGTCTGCGGGTTTTCATGCGGCCTGTCTTTGATAAAACCATACAGTTGTATGGCCGAAATACGGCTGTTTGCAGGGATTAAAAAATATACTGTATGAATTTAAATTCTTGACATGTATATAGGCGTGACGTTAGATTCGGTTCGCCAAGAACAGGAACTATTGTTTATAATATCTGAGGCTTGCTTTATGGCCAGCTTCATCTTTGTTTGTGTTCTTGTAGCGGAAGTCGCCTCTGGATTTCCCCACGTGCCTTACTGAATCATACGGCCTTTTACTTTCTATAAGGCCATGATATTCGAGAAGAACTTCGCGAAGTGCTTTTTGTTGCACTGCGCGGAAATGTTCTTTTGCGCGAAAGATTTCTCTTTCTCCCTTCTCCACTATATTGGTGCCTTTTTTGCATTGCCTTTACTGCGCAACAGTTTTTGTTGCGGGTATAGCCCTTTTTATTTCTGTACGTATTTCAATAAAAAGCAGATTTCCTATAAAAGAAGTCTGTAATAAAAGGTGCATTCACATGGCAGACGTAAAGCTCTCCCGCCCGGCCGCAGGACAACATATTTCCGTGCCCAGCACCCCCGATGCCCGCATGGTTCTGGATTTTCCAGCCGATCAGGTAGCTATTAACCGGCCCGAAGGCTCGGATAGCCTGTTTTTCCAGTTTGGCGACGGCGCTTCAATCGAATTGCAAGACTTCTATACGGCATACAACAAAGAAGAGATGCCGGAGTTTCAGATTGACGGGCAGTTGATCGCCGGGGCTGATTTTTTTCAGGCTTTTGGGCCTGACCTTGCGCCTGCCGCCGGGCCTTCGACCAGTGCCGAGCGTGCAGCACGCTACAGCGATCTCGCCAATATGAATCTTGCCGAAGGCACTTGGCACCTCAACGAACTCGATTACCGTCTGGCCTTTGAGGGTCAACAGCCGACGGACGAATGGGCCTATGGCACCATTGCCAACATCGCTCCCAGTCTCAATACTGCTGGCGCGCCTATCACATTGAGCCTGCTTGAAGATGGCTGGAACGGCGCTGGCGGCGAAGTACGCGGCGTGCCCAGCATGCGCGGCAGTTTCACCGTCAATGATCCGGACGGCGACAGCCTCACCGCCACTGTAAATATGGGAGGCAGGGCCGTCAGCGTCAGTCTTGCTGGCCCGACGACCATTGCGAGCGACTACGGCACGCTGGTTATCACGCCCAAGGGCAGCGGCTCCAACATCACGTTTGATTTCGAATACACGCTCAAGCAGGACCCTGACAGCCTTGTGGACAAGCTGTCCAAGGGCGAAGTTCATACAGACGGCATTGTTATCGAAATAAACGACGGTATGGGGCACATTGTGCGCCAGCCTATCAATGCTGTTATTACGGGATCCAACGATGCGCCGGACATCTCGGGCGTGACCGATTTGACGCTGAAGGGTGAGGGCGTATGGGCCTCTGGCGGCCGCTCAACGGATCTTGGGGCCAGGCAGCCCGGCGATGCTCCTGAAAACCGGGCCATCACTACCGATGGCGTGGGCGATGGCGAACACAGAACGCAGAGCCTGGTGGGCCGCATTGAGGCGCACGATCCCGACAACGACGGTCTTGGTGACAATCCCTTTGATATTTCCGCCATGCGCGTAAACGGCGCGGACGTGGCCTTGCCTGTTGGCACTGCCATAATCCCCACGGATTCGCTGCCATTCACCAAGGTGTATTCAACTGAGTACGGCAAGCTGTATGTGAATACCGCTGACGGCACCTACCGGTTTGATCTCGACACCACAACCGGAGGCTCCGTTGACAAGCTTTCCGAGGGTGAAAAGCTCACAGTTTCCTTCACGCCTAGCGTTACCGACATTCACGGCGCAACGGACAGCATGCCCAACGTTCTGCGCGGCGGCCATGACGTGTCGAGCCCTTCTGGCTCGGATAACATCATTGACATCACCATCGTGGGCAGCAACCAACAGCCATATTTCGCAGGTGCGCCCGAAGTCATCACCCTGGCCGAAGACGGCGGGGTAACCATTGCCAACGGCCAGCTTCACGGTGTGGACGTTGACAATGACGGCAATGACCTCGTGTACGGCTTCAACCATGACGGCGTGCGTGTGGATGCGCTGTATGTTGTGCCGGAAAATGGCGGTTACGCGCTTTCAACCACTGCTCCTGCCGACGGTAATTACTATGGCGTCATAACCATGACAGACACCGTCAACGGCAAATTCACCTTCACGCTCAATAATGACGCCCCGTGCGTGCAGGCGCTGGATGACAACCATGTATCGGAAGGGTTGAACATCACGGTGCCCGCTGTGGTGCAGGACGTACACGGCGCGTGGAACAGCACGAACATCGCCATCCGCATTGACGGCGCCAATGATGCGCCTCAGTTCACCTCGGTGGAGAGCGGCTGGGTCAAGGAATCTGGTGTTTTTTATGCTGGCGGTCTGGGCGGCGTTCTTGATGCGCGCGAAAATACCAATCCCGCAGATCACAAGTTGAGCCTTGTTGGCACGGTTACCGCCAGTGATGTGGACACAGGCGATATGGCGCATCTGTCTTTCGGCCTTGCGCAGCATGACGATGGCAGCGCCCCTGTCAGCGGCGTTGTATATGTTACGGCCATCAATGCTGACGGTTCCTTTACCTTTGTGACGGAACAGCCCGCCAGCAACGCCTACTTCGGCACGCTGCAAATGGAATCCGTGGCTGACGGATCGGGCGGCCAGAAGGGGCAGTACACCTTTGTGCTCAATGACGCGGCGGGCAGCCCGGCAGACAAGCTTGGCGAAGGCGAATCCGTAGCGCTTAAAGTGTACCCCACCGTCAGTGATGCTCTGGACGCCAATGACGTTAATGCCAAATCCGTTACCAGCAGCACTCCTATCACCATAACCATCCACGGTTCCAATGAAGCTCCGCAGGTGGATTTGGCGCGAACCGTTACCTCTATTGCCGTCAGTGAGCAGGGTGCGGATCATCCTCACGAAGCGGCAGCGGTTTCTGGCGTTTTTGCCGTGACGGATATGGACAGTAACGACACCATAACCTTCGGCCTTGTGCACCAGGACGGCAAAACCGTAAGCTGGAGCGAAAACACGGCTTCCGGCACGCTCTATGTTGTCATGGGCAGCGGAGATACTGCGGGCAAACTGGTGGTGACTGATGTGCCCCCTGTTCAGGGCACAGCCGCGTATGACAACTACTACGGCATGATAGTCATCAATCCTGACGCAACGGATACAACGGGCAAGACGGCCAACTATACCTTCACGCTTTTCAATGATTCCCGCGCGGTGAACAGCATGGCCGAAGGGCAGAGTCATACCCTGAACTTCTCTTTGGCCGCCAGTGACGACAAGGGCGCGTACGCTGTGCAGAACGTGTCGCTGACCATCAACGGCGCCAATGACGCGCCGCAGTATAATGGACAGTGGAATTCCATTACAGTGCGTGAGCGTGGCGTGTTCAACGGCAATGATCCTACTGTTGCCGATACACCCGACAGGCCCGGCAACGCCGACCCCAACAATGGGTACGTCTTCCCCAGAGAATACCGCCTCAACGATTCCGACGATCTCAGCAGAAGTTTTACTGACGCGGACAATGGCAGCACCTTGCGCTATTCGCTGGACCTCAACGACGGCAACAACACGCAGTGGCTCAAGGCTGGTTCGCCCTTTGAGGCCACCGTTAAGGCTGCCGACGGCGGCACCCGCACCATTGGGGTCACCATTGATGACGTGCAGGAAACCCGGGACAGCAATAATGCGCTGACGTCGCAGGTGATTAAGACCAACGTGGGCACCATCACTCTCGATTGTGTCACTGGTAAATACACCTTTGAACTGGACGACAGCGCTGGCAGCGTGGCTAACAAACTTGCCAACGGCGAGTTTTTTGACTTCAGGTTCCGCAGCGTGGCCACGGATGAGCACGGCGCAAGCGCCAAGCATATGCTCAATATCCGCGTTGAAGGAACCAACGATAAGCCCACGCTTTCACTGGAGGCTCTGCAGCACTACAATGCCAGCGAAGGTCGCTTTGAAGTTGCCGAGGGCAACAATACCAATGTGAACGGAGCTGGCGGCGAAGTTACCTATGCCTTGGGTAAAGCCGTGGGCGACGACGTGGACTACGGCCATAAGCTGCAGTTCGGTCTGGGCAGCGGCACTGTGCTGGAAGCGCAGGGGCAGGCTCCCGCAGAAATGGCGGGCAAGGTAAGCTATACGGCTTCAGGTGATGTCATCACAATGAAGGGCGACTACGGCACCTTGAGCCTCAATACCAGCACTGGCGCGCTTTCCTACAGCGTGGATAGCTCCATTGGCGGCAAGGCCGACAAGCTTGCGGAAGGTCAGACCGGTTCGGACGTCTTTACCGTTCTGGTCAAGGACGAGTTTGGCGCATGGACCACAAAGCCCCTGACCGTGCAGGTTCACGGCACCAATGACGCGCCGGAGTTCACTTCCGTGGAAAGCGGCTGGGTAAAGGAAGCGGGCGTATTTTACGGAGGCGGCCGAAGCAACGTTCTTGATGCGCGCGAAAACACCAGTCCCGCAGACCACAAGCAAACGCTTGTTGGCACAGTTACCGCCTCTGACGTAGACACTGGTGATATGGCGCACCTGTCTTTCGGCCTTGCGCAGAATGCCAACGGCAGCGGCCCTATCAACGGCGTTGTGTACGTTACGGCCATCAATGCTGACGGTTCCTTTACCTTTGTGACGGAACAGCCCGCCAGCAACGCCTACTTCGGCACGCTGCAAATGGAATCCGTGGCCGACGGATCGGGCGGCCAGAAGGGGCAGTATACCTTTGTGCTCAATGACGCGGCGGGCAGCCCGGCAGACAAGCTTGGCGAAGGCGAATCCGTATCGCTTAAAGTGTACCCCACGGTCAGTGATGCTCATGTAGCCAATCCTGTCACCAGCGCCACGCCTATTGAAATTACTATCAAGGGCAGCAACGAACAGCCTGCAATCACAGCACATACGGATAGCCTCAGCGTTACTGAAGCCGCTCTTGGCGGAGCATCCGGTATCGTTTCCGCCAGTGGAAAGGTGCACGGCGAGGACGTGGATAAGGGCGATACCCTCAGCTATCACCTCACCCTTGACGGCGCGCAAGGAACCCTTGATGGCGCTGCCCTGCACAGCACTCTTTATGTGGTGAGCGATGGCGCAGCCGGACTCAAGCTTTCCGCTACCCAGGTTAGCGGCGAAACCTATGGCACCCTGACTATGGGCGCTGACGGCACCTATACCTTCACGCTGGATAACAGCAGCCCGGTCGTGCAGAAGATGAGCACGGGCGACACAAAGTCATTGAGCTTCAACGTGGCCGTGGTGGACGACAAGGGGGCGTATGCCCACGAATCCGTCAATCTGACCATTACTGGCGCCAATGATGCGCCCTATGAACTCAGCAAATACGGCTTCGGTACCGTCAAGGATGACGGCGTGTACAGTGCGGAGAACATTTCGGGTACCCTTAATCCGAACGAGCTCAATAACGTTACTGAGACTAACGCCAACGACCCTGACGCAGGCACGTATAAGCAGAATGTCACTGGTGCGGTAGAAGCCAGGGACTACGAAGGCGATGCGCTCACATACGAACTGGGCGGCGCTTCTCAAAACTTCCCTGATGGTGCTCCTGCTGGTTACACCGCCAGCAACAGTACGGCCATCACGAACGCCTACGGCACCCTCTATCTCAAGAGCGATGGCTCCTACACCTTCGTGCTTGATATGGACAGTAAAGAGGTCAACGCTCTGGGTGAGGGGCAGCTTCATAATGTCACGTTCTCGGTGAGCGCCAGCGACGGCAACAGCAGCACACTGTTTTCCAACGCCATCACCATCACGGTCAAGGGCACCAATGACGCCCCAGTGCTGGAAACGCCGAAATGGACGGCGGGCCATGAGATAACGCAGAATCTTGATCCTTCTGCCAATACTGTGATCTCTGGAACCGTCACAGCTACCGACGTGGACGCCAACGATCAGTCCAGGCTGGAGTTCTTTTTTGTCGGAGGAGATGGCAGCACGGTCGCCACAAAGTTCTATGTGGGGCTTGACGGCAGTCTTACCGCTACAAAGCCCCTAGTAGATTACCTTGGCGAGCTGAATATGAGCAGCAACAGCGACAAGGGAACCTATACCTTTACGCTGAATAACAATTCCCCCACAGTCAAGGCTATGGGTGAAACGGATACCAGGGATATATCCTTCAAGGTCGCAGTGCGTGATCCCAAGGGCGCGTATGATACGCAGGGCGGAGATGTCACCTTGACCATCAGGGGCGGCGACGATCCCACCTTTATTGACACGAAAGCGTTGAACCAGGATCTCAAGCTCATTGAATCCGGCGTGAAGCCCAAGAGTACAGTGAGTGATGTCGACGCCAGAGAATACAAGGACGGCAGCGAAGGCGTTCCCACAGCCAGTGGGCGTATCCATGCCACAGATACCGATGCCAAGGATCAGGCGGAGCTGAACAGTCCCCCGAATACTGAAGGCACAAAGCTGCACTACGTCATCAAGGTCGGCGCAGAGGAACATGATCTTAACAAGCTGATGGCCGACGCTGAAGCCAAGAACGGTAACACCGTTACTATCAAGATGGATTTGGGCTCTCTGTCCATCACGCGCGATTCCGCTGGTGGCTTCAAGTACGAATACACCGTGGACAATACGAACGAAGATGTGCAGAAGATGAACCTTGGTGACAAGACCACTGATGGTTTTTCGGTGCTCATCAAGGATACCGTCGCGGACAAGGTCGTGTCTGAAGCTCCGGTCAAAGTCACCATCACTGGCGCTAACGACAGACCCACCATTGATGTGGACAGCCTCAAGGGCGGCCATATCGAAATTACTGAAAACACCACTGGCAATAATCTGGTGGGCCGGGTTGAGGTCGCCGATTTTGAGCAGGGCGTCGGCCATAAGAGCGGTGCAGATAACTACGAAGCCGTGTCCAAGGGCTTTACCTTCTCGCTGGTGACGGCAACGGATGCTTTGACAGCAGAACAGATTGCAGGGCTCAAGACTGACGGCAATCTTAACGATGAAAAGCTGTTCAACCTTAACAGCGACAGTCCTGTCATACAGGGCACGTATGGCCGTCTGACCCTCGATCAGGCCACGGGCGAATACAAATACGAACGCACGGTAGACCTTACACACCTTGCCGAGGGCAGTTCTGTTACCGATGTCTTCTATGTGCGCGTGAAGGATGCTAACGGTGCCTATTCCGAGATCAAGCCCATTGAAATTACCATCAACGGGCAAGATAACGCGGGCAGTTTGACCAATAACAGCCTGACCATTACGGAAGACGGCGTTGCGGGCAACGTGAAGGGCATCCTGCACTGGCAGGGCGATACGGAAAAACTGGGCGCCAATGAAACCGTGAACAGCGGTGGCATGAGCGGTAAGCTCGACTGGCACGACCCCGACACGAGCGATACGTATAAGGCCAATGATTACAGGTATGGCGAGGCCAAGGTCTCGGCCAGCTCCGACGGCGACAAGCCCTCAACGCCAGAGATCGAGCGTAGCGCGGATGGGCATAGCTACACTGTCAAAGGCTATGGCACCATAACTGTAGACAGCGACGGCAACTACGCTTTCGAAAAAAGTGCGACGGATAACACAGCCTATGATTCCCTTCAGGCTGGGCAGTCCATAACCGTCACCATCCCTGTAACCCTTGAACACGAGACTACTGGCGCGGATATCACCCAGAATCTGGTCATCACCATCAATGGAACCAACGATGCCCCGGTAGTAAGTGGTTTGCCCACAATCAGTGCGGATGTTGATATCAGCACAATCAGTTGGCGGTCTATGATTCTGGGCGACTTTATCCAAAAAGAGGCTCTGGAGCAGATTGCCTACAATAAGAGTCACCATCAGTTTGACTCGGACAGTTGGCTCATAAAGGCCCTCAAGGCTATGGCTCCTGAGGACCCTCCCTATTGGCTTATTAGTGGAGCCTACAGCCAGACGGATATTGCGAACTGGATAGGTATGAAGGACACTTGGTATAGTGAGGCGAAAGGCAACATAATTTTAGATGCCATCCGTGCGGACTCCGAAGCTTCCAAGGCGCTGAAAGATAGCATGGTTGCCAAGGAATCTGCTACAGTTGCTGATGTCAGTAAAATTGACTGGACATCCTCAGTTTTTGAGCAATTTATTGTTGCAGAAGCCCATAAGCAGGCTGATTACAGAGCCAGTCATGGTGGTTATCCTGGGTTTGACCCGTCCAGTTGGCTTGTAAAGGCCGTTAATGGTCGGTTTGATCTTGTTGATATCTATAATTCTAACGACATGAATTCTTGGCTGAAAGATGTAACGATATATAATGCATCAATAGCAAACAAAATGCTCCAGGGCATTTCTGCTGATCCGGCCGCTCAAAGCGCTCTGGAAAAGCTCATTGCCGACCATGCTCCAAGTACGTTTACAGGCGAAGGCATTGCCAACTCCGCTACTGCGCTCATCCCCGCCACGGGCGATGTGTCCAAATATGCCACCGATGTTGATGACTCCCATGCCAGTCTGAAGTTCTTCTTTGTGGATAAGGCTGGCAACGTGGTGCAGAGCTACAAGGGCGAGTACGGAACTTTGATTGTTCAGCCTGATGGCAACTACACCTATGTGCTGGACGAGAATGTCAGTTCGTCCGTAACTGAAAAGTTTGAAATCTATGTGCGCGACCCGCACAATGCCGTGGCCGATAAAACCATCCCCGTGGTCATTACAGCCAAACCCATTCCGGGCGGCGGTACAGGCGGCGGCACGGGCGGCGACGCTATGGCGCTGACCGGGCGCGAATCAGAAGTGCAGGAAGACAAAACCCTCAATGCTGCTGGCGATATGGGCGATGGCACGGACCTGGACCTGCGCCTTACAGGATATACGCAAGGCGGCAATGTAGAAACGGGCCTCAGCGCCAGAAGCATTGTTACCGACTACGGCACCGTTACCCTGCTGCCCAATGGGGAGTATACCTATACGCTTAACAATGACAGCAGGGCAGTGCAGGAACTGACGGCGAACGATCAGATCAAGCAGGTATTTACTGTCAGGAATGGCAAGGGCGAAGAGTCCACTATTACCATCACCGTCAAGGGGACCAATGACGCTCCGTATGTGATTTCTCAGGATGACACTGTGACCTTGAAACAGCAGGCGGGTGGCGTATGGGAACACACGGATCCTGCGGGTTCCTTCAAGGTGGCCGATATTGACGCAGGCGAAACGGATAAGCTCACGCCTAGCGCCGGTAAAAACCTCACTGATAATGGTGACGGAACCTACACTGTTGTGGGTGAAAAGGGCGGTGTCTTCACCATCACAAAGGGCGCTGACGGCAAGTTTGATTATACGTACGCCGCGCCCAAAGATGCGGACAGCACCAACTACAGCGGCGTTGTGGAAGATACGGCAAAGCTGACGCTTTCCAATGGCGCCACCTCTGATGATAAAGTCACAGTCGACCTGAAAGCCAGGCTCGACTATGCCAATGACGCCCCGACACTTACGGGCGCGGATGGCAAGATTATGCTGGCGGAAGGCTCTGCACACACCGTAGTTGAAGACGGCGGCGCACAGATGGTCGTGACAGGCAAAGTTGTGGGCGCAGATCCCGATGTGGCCAGCGACGGCGTCACCAGGGATGGCCTCAGCTACACCATTATTGGCAGCGCCACGGGCATGCAAGATTATATTGATAAAGAAAGTGGAGAAAAGCTCGGCACCCTTATTATGGGTAAGGACGGCAGCTACGAGTTCCATCTCAACACCAGCAGCTCGACGGTGCAGGCTCTTGGTGATGGCGAAACAAAGGACATCTCTTTTACCATCCAGGTAAGTGATGGCCACGATGGTAAGGCTACTGCGGAATTGCCCATCACCATCACGGGCACCAACGACGCCCCGGTTATCAGCCTGCACAATGCCGATGGAAGCGGAGCCGCAGGTTCTGGCGCGCTGCGCGATCTCACGCATAGCGACTTTGGCACAGACTACACCGTGGGTGGTAAGCTGGAATTCAAGGACGTGGATTCCAAGGATGAGGTGAATCTCTCCCTTGGCGGAAAGGTCGATGGCCACGATTTACGTGCGGTGGATGGCAGCGACAGCGACCACACGCATCTGGATATCTGGGCGGTCAAGGACGGCAGTGGCTGGAAGCAGTGCGCTCCTGGCACTGAAGGCGCTGTAAAGATGGGCCATATGGAACTGGAGAACGCGGGCGGCTCCAACAGCGGCAGCGCCAAATACAGTTTTGTGGGCGATGTGGACTCCCTGGCCCTGATCAACAAGGGCGAAAAGCTGGATATCACGGTCAGCATCAATGCTGATGACCAAAGCGGAACGGACAACAGCAGCGCCTCTGCCGACTTTACGGTATCCATCACGGGAACCAACAGTATTCCCACGATTACAACTGCCCCCGTGGATACGAGCATCACAGACGATGGCAAAACATATACGACCAGCGGCACGATTGTTGCCGCCGATGCCGATGGCGACAATCTGACGTATTCTGTTCAGGGAAGCGGCTTAACGCATGTTGAAAACGGCAAGTATGTGGTGAACGGCTACGGCACTCTCACCATAGACAATGATGGAAAATACTCTTTTGAGCTGAATGATGACGGCAAGGAAAAGCTGAAGTCATTGGGCTTGAATGAGGATGGCTCGCCGCAGACAGAGCACATCGGCACGTTTACCGTTGTGGTAAAAGACGCGGTTGGCGCAATGGCGACGCAGGAACTGAAGCTGGGTCTCGTCGGCGCTAACGATGCTCCGGTCATTGATACGGCTACCTACGCAGTGGATGCCAGTGCGGGCCAAAGTGGCGGCTGCCTCACTTTCCACGATTTTGATGAGACAGATCACCTCAGCCTTTCTCTCAAGTATGAAGGCAAGGAATACGCCATAACCAACGGCGATCACATCAACGTTGCGGCACTGGGCGTCTTTACCTTTACAGAGAATGCCCACGGGGACTGGAGCTACGAGTTCACGCCCGATGCCTCCTTGTCAGGAGCCATCAGAGCTGGCGAAGTGGGCAACCAGACCTTCGGGCTGTCTCTGGGCGTCAACGACGGTCATGCCGCAACCGTGTATCATGACCTGAACGTGAATATTCTGGGCACCAACCAGGAGCCAGTGCTTTTATCGGTCGGGCCAGACGGGTTCCACGCATGGTCAGGCACCCTCGCTACGGATGCCGACAGCAGCGTGCTGCATTTCAGTGCTGTTGGCGATAAAGAGCTGGATTTTGGCACACTGCATGTGGGTGCGGACGGCGAATACTCCTACTCGCTGCATACCGACGAAGCCTCCATTGCAAAAATGGGTGCCGCGTATCAGGAATACGGCGTCCTCAAGGAAACTTTCAGCTTTACTGTCACGGACAATGCCGAGCACGGCAATCCTGTCACAGGAGATCTGCATCTCAACATCAATGTGCACGACTGGGACGGACACGGCGGCAAGCTGATTTTTGGCACAGAGGCTGACGCGTCTGGCAATGGCGGGCATGATACTCTTGGCGGCGACGCTGGCAGCGACATCATCTATGGCGGCTCCGGGAATGACCACATTTCCGGCGGCGCTGGCGACGACATCCTTTACGGTGGTCGTGGTGATGACGCCCTTTATGGTAATGCTGGCAACGATCATCTTTACGGCGGCGACGGCAATGATTTTCTTGACGGCGGCGAGGGGTCCAATCACCTCTACGGCGGTTCCGGCAATGATATCTTTGTCTTTCACGCCAACGATGTGATTTTTGGCGGCTCAGTGGCCAGCGACGGAACCGTGGTGGACGACAGCATCGACGTGCTGCTGGTGGCGACTGCCGATATGGGAGCCTTTGCCGACAGCAAAAACGCCACCGGAGTTGAGGTTGTCATCTGCGGTGACGACGTTTCCTGCCTTACCAATCTGAAGGCGCTGGCAGAAATAGGTGTGACCATCAATGATACGGACAAGTCCGTCACACTCAGTCATGACTGGCACCAGAGCGCCGACAGCAATGTATGGTCCAACGGAGACTACTCCATAAGCACACATTCGGATGACGATGCAGTAGCCAAAGCCACAATCCAGATGGCGACAACCAACGGGTAGAGATTATAGTATTGAAGCGGCAGTATGTGCGGTTCCGGGTAGGCCGGGCCGCCTGCTGCACCGCGGCGTGAACCCTGCCGGAGTTCAATCTCGGCAGAACGATAGCCTAAAAAAGCTCCAGAGCAGAAGCTCTGGAGCTTTTTCAAATCAGCTCAAAATAAAACAGTGCTAGCGGCTACAGCCCCAGATCCCGCAAAAGATTGTCCACGGCCATGTGACCCATAGTTTCGGTGGCTCCAGCTGTGGAGGAAGAGCAGTGCGACCCCATGACCAGATTGTCCAGTTCGTACCATGCCGGATCAGCCGGGGGTTCCTGCTCGAACACGTCCAGGCCCGCGCCGTAAATGCTGCCTGCCTGAAGGGCGGCCAGCAGGGCGGTTTCGTCAATAAGGCCGCCGCGTGCGGTATTGATGATAACAGCCGTTTTTTTCATGCTGGCAAGGCGTTGGGCATTGATGCAATTGCGGGTTTCGTCCGTCAGCACCGTGTGCAGTGTAATGAAATCCGCCTCACGGCAAATGCGGTCCACATCCGCGCGTTCCACGCCTTCGCTCTTGGCCCAGGCTTCGTCCCACGCGATGTCGTGGGCCAGAATCTTCATGCCAAAGCCCTGCGCGCGTTTGACCACGCAACGGCCAATGGCTCCCAGGCCAATGATGCCCAAGGTTTTGCCAAAAAGGTCGATGCTGGTGATCTTGCTCCAGTCTTTCTGGCGGCAGCGGCGGTCGATAAGCCCGGCCTTGCGCGCCACCATCAGCATAAGGGTAAGTGCGTAGTCGGCCACGGCGTTGCTGTTGGCCCCAACCGTGCGTGACACGGCGATGCCGCGCTGCTTGCAGGCTTCAAGATCAATATTATCCAGCCCAACGCCGTACTTGGCGATGGCTTTAAGCTCCGGCGCGGCGGCCAGTACCGAGGCGTCCATAGGGTCCACACCCAGAATGACGCCCTGGCAGGAGGCCAGCTTTTCACGCATCATGTCAGCGGAAAGGATGCCGCCGCTGTCGTTGCGCACGACCTCAAGCCCGGCTTGCGCCAGACGGTCGAACAGTTCGGGATTGGTTTTGCCAAAAGAGCGGGGAGTAACAAGAATTTTCACAGCAATACCTCTTGGGGGCGGAGTGGCCGTCCGGCCTGGGCTGGGCCCATGAAAACGTCCGGGTCGGTGGCGTACAGGCTTACTCCAAGAGCGGAAATTGTCAACGCAGAGTATTGTTGATGTATGAAGGCCGCAGGCTTCAACCTGCGGCCTTCATGCTGGCGCGTTGCTGGCAGTAGAGCCTTTTCACTTTGAAATGCTCAGGCGGCTGCGTGAGCGGACACCCGCCGTAGAGGCGTAAGTGCTATTTGTTCGCGCGGTTAACGCCGTAGCGGGCGTGTTTTAAACTTTGAGAGCATATATACTCAAAGCTACTCTGCTTTAAAGCAGCTATGCGTGAAACGGGCGCATAAGGGCAAGCAAGGCTTGCGTTACGCATCCCGCTGCAAGAATCTGAGAGCAAACCCTTGCGGCATTTCAAGCGTAACATGCCCTACACTTCAATATTGACCTTGCCGCCAATGCCCTGAGCCGCCAACCCGGCATTCTTGTCCATGAGGGCCTGCATTTCCTGACCCTTGCCGATGCTGCCGTTGATAACGGCAGCAGACATGCTGGCCTGAAAATTCAGGGCTTCACGGCTGATGGCAACGCTCATGCCCATTTGTACTTCATTCATGGCATGCTCCTTTGCAGCGGGGGCTAATCCCGCTACACTGTACCTATCGGCGTTATGGCGGAAAAGTTTACCCGCATGTCTGATTGGCGCGGTCTGTGCGTCTTAGCCCCCGTGTTTCTTACGGTTCTGACTGCCTTTGCAGCGGTGTTGCGGCAGCATGCCGTTCGGTATACAAGAAAAGAAAAACACAGGATGTTACTATGAGTGAAATGCGTGACCTCAAGGCAACAACCATGCCCCTGCTGGACAGCGTGGTTGAACGCCTTTGCCATCCTTCGTCTCTGGACGCGGTGTGGCACCGTCCGGCACAGGGCGCGGCCATGCCTTCGCTGAAGGACCTTACCGAAATTATGGAACGCCTGCGGGCGGCCATTTTTCCGGGCTACTTCGGTTCCGCGCGGGTATGGCGCGAGTCCATGCGCTACCATCTTTCGGCCAATCTCGACACCATCTACCGCATGCTGTGCGAGCAGATAGTGCGCGGTTTCTGCTTTGGCTGCGCGGGCGACAGCAATCCTTGCACGTCCTGCGAGTCTGATGGCGAAAAAGCCGCCGGGGCTTTTATGGACCGCCTGCCCGAAATTCGCAGGCTGCTGGCGGGCGACGCCAAGGCCGCCTATGAAGGCGACCCCGCAGCCACAAGCCCGGGCGAGACCATTTTTTGTTATCCGTCCATGCAGGCCATGCTGCACCATCGCATTGCCCATGAGCTGTATGAACTCAATGTGCCGGTGATCCCGCGCATCATATCCGAGATGTCGCATTCGGCCACGGGTATTGACCTGCACCCCGGCGCGACCATTGGCGAAGAGTTCTTTATTGACCACGGCACGGGCGTTGTTATTGGTGAAACCTGTGTTATTGGCCGCAATTGCCGCCTGTACCAGGGCGTCACCCTGGGGGCGCTGTCCTTCCCCAAAAATGCGGACGGCACCCTGACCAAGGGCATACCGAGGCATCCCATTCTTTGTGATGGCGTGACAGTGTATGCCGGGGCCACCATTCTTGGCCGCGTGACCATTGGCAAGGGCGCGGTTATCGGCGGTAATGTGTGGATTACCCAGGACGTGCCCGAAGGCGCGCGCATTCTTCAGGAGCGCCCGCGTGCCTGATGCAGGTTCCCGCCGCACTGGCCGCCGTTTTCTGCTCTGTCTTTCACTGCTGGCCTTTCTGGCTCCTCTGGTGCTTTCGGGCTGCGGGCAGGGCGTGCGCGTGCAGCCCAAGGGGCAGATGCAGACGAGTGTTGGCGTAGGCCGTTAAGGCTGTTTTTACTCTGTTTTTTCTTGTAAGTGAGCGGTCTTTTTCATCTTGGTTGCGTACATAACAGTACCCATTCATTATGAAGAAGGCCGCTTTTCTTGTTGCCAATGAACAGCTGTCAGCTGAAAATCTGTCAGTTAAAAATATTCTGGTAAGGGTTTGGAGCGCGAGCTTTTTTGGTGTTGGGCCGGGCATCTGCCCAACCGCATCTGTGCGGTATGGCTGGACGCCGTGCCTTCACAAAAATACAGATACGTGAAGAAATGTTCGGCGTGTAGATAATACCAGCCGCGAGGGACAGGGGCACAGGCCGTGAACCCACAAATTGGGCCGTGCATGGCTGGTCCGATGCGTGCTCTGACACAGAACAGGCAGGCGTGATTTATTGCGATTTTTTCACCTGTTCCGGCAGCCGGAGAATTTCCATTTTTCAAGGCAGGGCGCGGCTAAAAGCATGTAGACATGGCAAGCCGTATGTGGCATCCTGCCGCCTTCATTACGAGGGCGGTTTTTTTACCGCTCTTGCACTCTATATCCATACAGTTTGTTGAAGCTCATGCCCATGCCTGCCCAGAGTTCGATACCTGAATCTGAGCGGTAAACTGCGTAATTAATGACGGTAATCCCGCATGGCGGGCGTCTGGGTATTTTGAGCTTTTTCTGGGGTTGGTTCCCATGTTCGAACCCCGTTTGGCGTCGCACAGTAAGGAGGAAACGCCATGAGTGTGCTGGAAAAATTGTTCAATCCCGCTGCAAGGGGCAGCACGGTCAAAAGAGAAATGCTGGCCGGTCTCACCAGCTTCATGGCCATGTGCTACCTCATCTTTGTGGTGCCCAGCATGCTGGCTGACGCGGGTATGCCCAAGGATTCCGCCGTGGCATCCACCATCTGGGTGACCATTATCGCAACGCTTGTGATGGGCGTTTGGGCCAAATTTCCTGTGGGCGTCGCGCCCGGCCTGGGCATTACTGCCTTTTTTGCCTACTACGTCTGTGGCCCTGCGGGCTATTCCTGGCAGACGGGCCTTGGCGCAGTGTTCATTTCGGGCATAGTTTTTTTGCTGCTTACTGTTACGCGCATCCGTCAGCTCATCATCAACGCTGTGCCGATGGACCTCAAGTTTGCCATTGTGGTGGGCATCGGGGCCTTCATTGCCTTTATCGGCATGAAAAGCTGCGGCATTGTGGCGGCGGATCCGGCCACCTTTGTGACGCTGGGCAATCTTGGCAATCCCCAAACCCTGCTTTCTGTGGTGGGTATTTTTCTTATCGGCGGTCTGATGGCGCTGCGCGTGCGCGGGGCAATGATCATCGGTATTCTGGTCATTACAGTGGCGGGTATTGTGCTTGGCGTGACGCCTTTGCCGCAGGGCCAGATTTTCTCCACCAGCCTGCCCATGCCCACTGAAACTTTTATGCAGATGGATATCAAGGGCGCACTGCACCACGGTCTTATTTCCATTATCTTCACGCTGACGATGGTGGACCTTTTTGACAATATGGGCGTGCTCATCGGTCTTTCGCAAAAAGCTGGCTTCATTCGTGAAGACGGCCACATCGAAAATCTGGACAAAGCCCTTATCACCGACTCTATGGCTACTATGGCCAGCGCCGCATTGGGCGCTACCACGGCCACCAGCTACCTTGAAAGCGCCGCTGGCGTGGCCGAGGGCGGCCGTACGGGTCTCACTGCCGTCACCATTGCCTTTCTGTTCTTTCTGGCGCTCTTTTTCTCGCCCCTGGTGGGCATGGTGCCTGCCTACGCTACCGCGCCCGTGCTCATTATTGTGGGCGCGATGATGATGCAGGAAGTGGGGCGCATCAGCTTTAAGGACTTCACCGTGGCGCTGCCCGCGTTTTTGACCATCATCAGCATGCCGCTGACCTTCAACATCGCCACGGGCTTTGGCTTCGGCTTTGTGAGCTGGGTGGGCATCAAGGCTCTGTCCGGGCGCTTCAAGGATCTGAACATCGTGATGCTCTGCATTGCCATCTGCTTTGTGATCAACTTTGCCCTGCGCCTGCCCTAGGCTGGCGCGGCAACCGTCGATATTCAAGCCCCGGCGTTCTGCGCCGGGGCTTCGCTTTTACGAAGATTCTTCACCTCATCTTGCCTTTGGCGGCGCATAAGTGCATACTTTGCAGCCTGCATGCAATTGGGCCATTAGGGCCATAAAGAATAAGGAACAGCACCATATGACCACGCTTTTGAGATCTGCGCCTGCCAAAAAGCCCCTGTGGCGCGAATATGGCGAAGCACTTTTTGTGGCCCTGCTGCTTGCTCTCGTAATTCGTACATTCGTAGTGCAAGCGTTCAAAATACCATCTGAATCCATGCTGCAAACCCTGCTTGTGGGCGATCACCTGCTTGCCAGCAAATTTGCCTACGGCGTCAAGATTCCCTTTACCAACCACTATGTTTACAAGGGGAGCGACCCGCAGCGCGGCGAAATCATCATTTTTGAATATCCCAATGACCCCAGCGTCGACTACATCAAGCGCATTGTGGGTGTTCCCGGCGATGTCATTGAAGTGCGCGGCAAGCAGCTTTTCCGCAATGGCGAAGCCGTCAAGGAAGGCTATATCCGCTTTACCCAGCCTGACCGCATAGAGCCAGTGCGCGACAACTTCGGCCCGGTAACGGTGCCCGAGGGCAAGTATTTCGTCATGGGCGACAACCGTGACAATTCTCTGGATTCGCGCTTCTGGGGCTTTGTGGACCGCAGCGCCATTCGTGCCAAGGCCTGGCGTATTTACTGGTCTTGGGGCGGGCTTGACAATATGCGTTGGGACCGCATGGGCAAAAAGGTGGAATAGCCGTTACGGCGGTTGATGCACTGCAAGGAGGCCCGGTGGTAGTCCGGCTGAACAGCGGCGGCGTGGAAGGCGTTGACGCCTATCCCGTGGAACTGGAAGTGGACTTTGTGCGTCAGGGCCTGCCGGGCTTCACTATGGTGGGGCTGGCTGAGACCGCGGTGCGCGAAGCCAAAGACCGCGTTTTTGCAGCGCTGCGGGCGGCCAACTTCAAGCTGCCGCCCGCGCGCGTTACTGTCAATCTTGCTCCGGCCTGGCGGCGCAAAAGCGGCGCCAGCTATGACCTGCCCCTTGCCGTGGGGTTGCTTGCCGCCTCTGGCGGCATTCCTGCCGAAGGTCTGCAACGGTTCTTCATGGCCGGAGAACTCTCGTTAAGCGGCGAACTGCGCCCGGTAAGCGGCATTCTGCCACTGGCCCTGCTGGCCCGCCAGCGTGGCGCGGCTGGCATTATCGTGCCGCCGGGCAACGGGGCCGAGGCCGCCGTTGTGCGCGGGCTTTCCGTGTATACTCCCCATAATATAGCGCAGTGCGCGGCCTTTCTGGCTGGCGCGGAACCCCTTGATCCCTTGCCGGAACCGGAAAATACCGAGGTGCCGCCGCCCGTTCACGGCCTGGATTTTGCCGAGGTCAAAGGGCAGGAGGCGGCCAAGCGCGCCCTTGAGATTGCCGCCGCGGGTGGTCACAATGTTCTGCTGCTTGGCCCGCCCGGCAGTGGCAAAACCATGCTGGCGCAGCGCTTGCCCACCATCCTGCCTCCGCTGGATTTTGAAGAATCCCTTGAAGTCACCAAGATTTACAGCGTGGCGGGTAAATTGCCCGACCATCAGGGGCTGGTGCGCCAGCGTCCGTTTCGCGCGCCGCACCACACCATTTCAGACGTGGCCCTGGTGGGCGGCGGCGCTTACCCGCGCCCTGGCGAAGTGAGCCTTTCCCATCGCGGCGTGCTTTTTCTGGATGAGCTGCCAGAATTTCAAAAGAGCGCTCTGGAATCACTGCGGCAGCCACTGGAAGGCGGCGTTGTGCACATTGCCAGATCCGCGCACAGCGTAATTTTTCCCGCTGCCTGCATGCTGGTAGCGGCCATGAATCCTTGCCCCTGCGGCTATCACGGCGACCCCACACATGAATGCAGTTGCCGCCCAGACCAGCGGGCCCGCTATCAGGCGCGCGTGTCTGGCCCTATGCTGGACCGCATCGACGTGCATGTGGAAGTTCCGGCGGTGCCCTATGCGGATTTGCGCCAAAGCCGCGCAGGAGAAAGTTCTGCCGCCATGCGTGAAAGGGTGCTTGCCGCCCGGGCGGTGCAGAGGCAGCGCTATGGGGATGACGGCCCGCGCTGCAATGCGGAGCTTTCCGGCGCGCTGCTGGACGTCCATTGTGAGCTTGACGCTGCCGGGCATGACTTGATGGAAGCGGCGGTAAACCGTCTTGCCCTGTCGGCCCGCGCCTGCGCACGAGTGTTGCGCATGGCCCGCACCATCGCTGATATGGAAGGTCTGGAACGCATTGACGCCGCCCATCTGGCCGAAGCTGTTTCCCTGCGGGTGCTGGACAGGGGATAGCTCTGCACCTGTGAATACTTTTCAGGTGCGTTGCCCCGGCAGAACTGCTGAATGCTTAAACGGAGAGATATCTCCGTATTTCAAAACTATTTTGAACAGATTGCATGCTGCAATGTTTCGCATTTAAAGCTGCTATTCTGCATCCACGGCACGATATGACGTGCTGCATCCGCGTGCATCTGGTGAGACATTTTTTGACTGCAATGAGAAACGGCCCTTTTCTTGAGGTTGAAGATCCTCCAGAAAGGGGCCGTTTTATTGGCCATAAAACAAAATTTTTGCAATGGGCGGGTGTCACAGACCACCGCATTTAAGGCACCAAAATGGTTAAAGGCATTAACTGGCGCGGTCAACCGTGCGCCGTGCGGCCTGATCAGAGTCGCGCTTCTGTTTGCCGCCAGCCTTGGCGGCTTCTTTCTTTTTGGGTTGCTGCTTGGCCTTGGCCGTCTGTTTGGACTTGTTGTTCTGCGCCTTTTTAGCCTTGGTGATCTTTTTGACAGGGGCGTCGTTGGCGCCGCCGTAGGTGAGTCTGGCTTCGCGGGCGGTCTTGTGCATGTCGGGCCTGTACTGCTCTGGGGGCAGGCAGTCCAGCGCAGCTACAACCGAGGCCGCGCGATTGTCGCAAACCTGAAACCCGGCATCCAGCAGGCGAAAGGCCTCAACACCGCGAGTGCGGGAGTCCGGCGCGCCCAGTATGACTGCCAGCAGGCGTTTGTCGCCGTGGCTGGCAGTAAAGATGAGGTTGTAGCCTGAAGCATTGACCCATCCGGTCTTGAGGCCATCCGCACCGGGGTATTGGCCGAGCAGGGGATTTTTGTTCCAGGTGACGCGGCCCTTGTGACTGATAGTGTGGGTATTGTGAAAGCGCAGGGCATCGGGATAGGTCTGCAAATACGCACGGGCCAGGGTAAGCATGTCGCGGGCGGTGGTATATTGCCCGGCGGCTGGCAGGCCGTGAGGATTGCGGAACTGGCTGTCGCGCATGCCCAGGGCTTGCGCCTTGGCGTTCATCATAGTCACGAAGGCCGGGGTGGACCCGCCCACAAATTCCGCAACCGCCGCACTGGCATCATTGCCGGAAGAAACGGCCATGCCCATGAGCAGTTGCTCAAGAGTCACATTGTCCTTTTCACTCAGCCCCATGCGCGAACCGCCTGTGCGCGCGGCCGCCCGGCTGACGGTCACGGGGCTGTCCAGACTGACGCTCCCCTGACGAATCTGGTCCATGGCCAGAAACATCGAAAGTACCTTTGTCAGCGAAGCCGGGGCAATATGCTTGTCGGCATTCTGCTCAAAAAGAATGGCATTGTGGTCCAGATCGTACAAAATGGCGGAACTGGTCTCGAGAGAGCCGTGCGGGGGAATCTCTGGAGCGCTACGGGCTACGCCGGGGTGCAGCAGAGCTGCGGCCAGAAGAATGAAAAAGAGTGGAAGGCTGGACGAAAGCGCGCTGTACTTCAGGCGACGGAAGAAGCAGGTCATGGGCAATCCTTGGGCTGTAGCGCATTGGCGGACATTCAGGTGAACGGAACAAGGCGAGATTGGCCCTGACCCCGTTGAATATTACGTGAAGAACATACCTGATGCCGGGGATATCTTACTCATTAACTGTTGAAAAGCATTTTTTCCGGCGCGGGGCGGCGAAGCGCAGGGGTGGCTTTGCGGGCGTGCTAGGGGATTGCCCGTTTTTCTATTTTGGCCCATCCAAAAGCCCGTTTTTTACGGACGCATGCAGATGGACCAGTTCTGGATTTTGTATAGATAATTACTAAACAGTGCCGCTCATGCTGATGTACTAAAGTTGACCCGGCATGGCAATAGTTTGTGCGGCATATGAATGCATTCACCCTCGCCACACAAAGCGCAGAAAACGCGCGGCCGCCGCACGCTTACCCGCCAAGGATAGCCCGGAATTTTCGTGGCGCTTATACCGGACTGTCAGTTTTTCAGCGCTGTTAATCTTTTTACGCTGTTACCTGCTCTCACATTGCGCGAAAGGGCAGGAGAGGCCAGCGCGCCGCAACACGGCGTGATTCTGCCCAAGGTTGTGTTTGGGGCAGAATGACAACGTTGCATGCATCATATTTCAAAATACTCTGCTCTGGACAGTGCCGTCACGAACGCCCTTCCGGCTATCTCTGCGTTGAACGTCCCTTGTGCTATGGGCGTGTATCATTAAAGCTTACGCAGGAAGGCGGTTCGGTTTTGCTGATATAGCAAGAAAATTCATTTCGTGATGGCACTGTCTGGGTGGCCTTATCCCTTTTCAAGCTCGGCCATCAGATTTTTAAGGGCCGTGGTCTGCTTGCCCAGGGCCTCAACCGCACGGGCGGCTTCCTGCATGGCGGCGGTTGTTTCTTCAGAAATTTGGCTGATGCCAGCAATGGAAACATTGACCTCTTCAGTTGCCGCAGACTGTTGCTCCGCTGCGGTAGCTATGGTGCGGATCTGGTCAGAGGACTGCATGACCAGGGCGGCAATGTGGCGCAGCATGCCCTCTGCCCCCTGCACATCATTCATGGCCCGCCCCAGCAATTCTTTGGTGCGGTCCATGCTGGTCAGCGTTCCCCCGGCTGCCTGCTGAATACCGGTAATGGATTGTCCCACTTCCTTGGTGGCGGCCATTGTGTTTTCCGCCAACTTGCGAACCTCGTCGGCCACCACGGCAAAACCGCGCCCGGCGTCGCCCGCGCGGGCAGCCTCAATGGCGGCATTGAGTGCCAGCAGGTTGGTCTGGTCAGCAATATCTTCAATGGTTTGGGCAATGGCTCCGATGGCGTGGGCCTTGCTGCTCAGATCATCCACAGCCCCATAGGCGAACTGGAAGTCTTTGTGAACAGTATCCATATCACGCAAAATGCTGGAAACCTGTTCCGCACCCTGTTCTGCGGCGGCGCGCGATTCTTCCGACAAATGCGCAGCGGTTCCGGTGTTGTTAGAAATTTCCAGCACTGCGGCGCTCAGCTCTTCCATTGCGGTGGCGGTTTCCATAGCGCGTTGGGATTGGGCTTCTGCTCCCTGTCTGGACACGCTTACCTTGTTTGAAAGTTCATCGGAAACCGTATCGACCACGGCCACCACTGAACGCAGGCTGCCTGCGGCCTGGCGCATGCCTTCGCTGCGGGCCTTTTGGGCCTGAATGGTGGCTTCTTCCGCCGCTTGCTGGGCTGATTCGGCATTTCGTGCGCTGATGCGTGCCTCTTCTGTGCGGTGGTCTGCCTCGCGCATTTTTTCCTTCATGCTGTCCAGCATGGCGGCCATCGCATTGCGCAACACGGCAAATTCGCTCTTGTAGTTGTTGGATACGGGGGTATCCAGTTTGCCGTCGGCCACAGAGCGCGAAAAGGCCGACAAGGACAAAATGGGCTTGATGATGATTTTGTTCAGCATAAGAAAGATAATGCAGAACAGAGCCAAAAGTGTTCCGGCGGCCATCAGCGTTGTGTTCTGGTTGGACTGGGCCAGGCTTCGGGCTTCGGCGTAAAGCTCCGCATCGGGCACAGCAATGCCAAGGCCCATACCCGTAGGAGACACGCTATAAAAAATAGTGGTTGGTTTGCCATCTACTGTTGTGGAAAATTGCGTCTGGCCTTCAGGTTTGACAGCATTCAGTATGGCAGCGGCATCCTTGAAGGGCAGTTTGTCCACGGGTTGCAGCAGCACGGCCTTGTCTGCGGGAAAAGCCGTAATAAGTTTGCTGCGCGTATCAACCGCAAAAGCGGATGATGAAGGCGTGATGTGAATACTGCCCACGACCTCGCGCAGGTATTCCATACTTACGCCAAGAGACGATATGCCGATGATGCGCCCGTCTTTTCCGTACATGATGCCGCTGACAGTGATAAGAAGCGTGTCGATGGAATCGTCCAGATACGGCGCTGACCAGTATACCGTTTGCGGAAGCCGTTGCTTCCTGTCCCAATGCTGGGGCAGGGCCTGCGTATACCACGGTTTGCTCACATAGTTATACTCTGGTGTGGCGTACTCCATACTCATCACAAGCTTGCCCTTGTCCCAACGGGCGTAGGGGCCGAAAAATTTGATATTGTCGGAGAAAAGATCCGGCTCATACCACAGGCCGCAGCCCACAGCCTTGGGGTAGCGTGCAAGGGTGCTCAAAAGATAGGCCTTGGCTTCTTCCTCAATATTCATGCCCGTATTCTGGTGCACCAGCAGCAGGTTTTCACCTGCGGTGGCTATTCCGGCTACCGTATCCTGGGTGACGGTCATATAGGTGTTAATTTTTTGCGTTTCAGCGTTGATACGCTGCTCCACAGTGGCTTTGGTCTGGGCAATGTAGCGGTCTTCCATAACATTCATATTGCGCAGCAGCAGGGCAAAGCCCCCAAAAGCAACAATTATCGTTGTTCCAATAAGTAGAAGCGTTTTGTAGCGGACTGAAATATTCATGGCCGGGGTGCTCTCCTTAAATATAGAATCTATATTGGCATACGTTGCGAGCTATTTTACGGATGTAATCTGGTGACTAGAGTAAATAGATAAAGCAGAAATATACCGCATTGAGAAGTGACAAAGCTGTCACGACAATGTTGTACAGGCTGCGACATGGCTGTCATGTTTATTTTAATATTTGCTAATACATGCTGGTATTATATAGGAGAGGATGTTTATTAACTGGTATAGCTTAGGGCACATGGTTCTGGTCATGTTTTGCTTTTTGCATCTGAAATACCCCCTGCGGTTCGGCTCAAAGCCCGTAAAATACATGCTTGAGAGGGCGTTATGCTGACGCTGAAAGCGAAAATGCGTGACAAAAATGTCATTGGAGAAGAAATAAAAAATCGGTCTTATGGAAAAAAAATCCAAAAGACCGATTTTTATCTTCGAAAAGGGAAAAGATTCTGCGATGGGACGGACAGGCAGATCAACTGCGAAACAGCGTTACACCTTGCAGATGCAAGCTTGGGCCTTCTGTTTCAGGTCAGGAGATTCTTTGTGACGCAGTAAAAGAAGAATGGAGATTTTAGACGGTAGGGGCAAAGGTGTGGGGTGGCCCTTTTGCAAAAGGGCCACCCCACAAAATTGTTTAAAGGCCGCGTATTCTAGTCGCCGCCGTCCATGCGGAAGTCCACACGGATTTTGAAAAGTTTGGTGGCGGGCAGGTTGAGAATGGGTATGCCTGACTGCGCGCTTATGCCGTCCAGAGTAGCCTGGGTTTCTTCAGCCGAGGGGCTGATAAGAGTAAACCAGATGTTGTAGTCGTGCTCGCGCAGATAGTTGTGAGTCACGCCGGGTTTGCTGTTCACTTCGGCCACAAAGCTTTCCATTTTATCTTGCGGCACCTTGGCGGCACACAGCGTGGACACGAAACCAAGTTTGGCCGACTGAAAATTTGCGCCAAGCCGACGGATAATCTTGCGGGCCTTGAGGCTGCGCACCCTGTCCAGGGCTTCCTGTTCTTCAATACCCAGGCGCTGCCCAAGTTCGGCGTAGGGCCGGGGGCACAGGGGAAAGCCCGTCTGGATGATATCAAGCAATTGTCTGTCCAGGCTGTCCATCTGGGCCGAATCCTGTCGGGTATCCACTGGCGTTGTGGTGTGGGCTTGCGTGGTCATGACGTTTCCTTATCTGAGCAGTTACGCTTTGAAATGGATTGGCGGCGCAGTGCCTTTGCTGCCGCACCTGGAGCAGATTAATTCTGAAATGTATTGCACTTCAAAATTGCCATTCTGCCGGAAAAAGCGATTTCCGGCAGAACCCATGCCGCGTTGCGGCGGCTGCGCTCTTGTGCCGCGCCAGAGCATTTAACCCTTATTAAAGCTAAAATGCTCTAGCTGGCAGATGCACTAGGGCGTTCAAACGCGGCCCCTGCATGGCGTCTGCGTCCAGCCAGCCTTGTGGCTTTGGTGGCGGGCAGGGCCGCTGCGGAGGCACTCACAGTTTCCTAAGCCTTGCCCTCTGCATTTCTTTTACGCGTTTTGGCGGGAATATAGGTACACAACGGCTCTTCACCCATATGATCGCCGTCCATGCTGTCGGCACGGGCACGGCAGCCGCCACAAACCTTGTGGTATTCGCACTCGCCGCACTTGCCAGTATAGCAGGACTGATCGCGGAACTGCAAAAAGTACTTGCTCTCACGCCATATCTGGGGAAAAGGCGTTTCGCGCACGTTGCCGCAGTTCAGCTCAAGATAGCCGCAGGGCTGCACCTGCCCCACATGACTGATAAAGCAAAAGCCTATGCCGCCCAGACAGCCGCGAGTGACGGCGTCCATACCGAAATTGTCGGGCGTGACGCTGATGCCTTCTTCCTTGGCCCGCTGGCGCATGATACGGTAGTAGTGCGGTGCGCAGGTAGCTTTGAGGTGCATCTTGGTGGTTTTGCGAAAGTCGTACAACCAGTGCAGCACTTCTTCGTATTCTTCAGCAGTGATGACCTGATCGGCAAGGCCTGCGGCGCGGCCCATAGGCACCAGCAGAAAAATGTGCCAGGCTGCCGCGCCGATGCGCTCGCACAGCTCGAATATTTTTTTGAAACTTGTGAGGTTGTTGCGTGTGACCGTGGTGTTGATCTGAAAGGGCACACCTGCGGCCTTGAGGTATTCAATACCGCGCATGGAGGCTTCAAAAGCGCCGGGCACACCGCGGAAGCTGTCGTGGCTGGCCGCGTCTGCACCGTCGATGGAGATGGAGCAGCGGTTGACGCCAGCTTCCTTGATCTTCTGCGCGGTTTCAGGCGTGATAAGGGTGCCGTTGGGCGAAAAGGCACAGGGCAGCCCCTTGCTGTGGGCATAGGCCACCAGCTCGTAGACGTCGGCCCGCATCATTGGGTCGCCGCCCGTAAAGATGATGATGGGATTGCCCACCTGCGGGAATGTGTCGATAAGGGCCTTGGCTTCTGCCGTGGAAAGCTCGCCGGGGTAGGGTTCCGGGTGAGCTTCGGCACGGCAGTGCTTACAGGCGAGGTTGCAGGAGCGCGTAACTTCCCAGGCAATGAGGCGGCAGGCCGGGCTGCCGTCTTCAAGAGTGCGCATGGGGGCGTTAATGCCAGCCTGTCCACCGGGGTGACCGCCCGGATGCCCTGCCGGGTGCTCAGAGGCCTGGCCGGGGTGGCCGCTGATGGGGTTGCCCGCGCTGCCAGGCATACCGCCGGGGTGCCCCCCGGCGTGGTGCGAATGGTTGCTCATTATTTTCAGCCTTACCTTGCCAGCTTTTGCGCCAGCAGGGTTTCGGTAAAGTAGGTGATGATGGTGTCTGCGCCAGCGCGCTTGAGTCCCATAAGGGATTCAAGCATGACCGCCTGCTCGTCCACCCATCCGTTGAGGCCTGCAGCGCGTATCATCGAATATTCGCCGCTGACCTGATAGGCGCACAGGGGCACATCCACATGGTCCCGCACAAGGCGGATAATGTCGGCAAACGGGCCAGCAGGTTTGACGATAAGGGCGTCTGCGCCTTCCTCAAGGTCAGCATAGGCTTCGAGCAGGGCTTCGCGGGCATTGCCGGGATCCATCTGGTACGACTTGCGGTCGCCGCAGGCCGGGGCGTTTTCTGCAGCTTCGCGAAATGGACCGTAATAGGCCGAAGCGTATTTGACAGAGTAGGACATAAGCGGAACCTGCGTCAGGCCGTTTTCGTCCAACGCCTGACGGATGGCAGCCACACGGCCGTCCATCATGTCCGAGGGGGCAACCATATCTGCGCCAGCTTCGGCGTGGCTTACCGCAGTTTTTGCCAGCAGGGGCAGGGTGGCGTCGTTGCGCACCACGCCTTCGGGCGAGAGTATGCCGCAGTGCCCGTGGCTCATGTATTCACACAGACATACGTCGGTCATGACAAACAGCTTGGGCCAGCGTTTTTTTAACAGGCGCACCGCCTGTTGCACGATGCCATTGGCGTCATATGCGCCCGAAGCCTTGTCGTCCTTATGTGCAGGGATGGCAAAGAGGATCACGGACTTCAGGCCCGTGTCCACGGCCTTTTCCACCTGTTTTTCCAACTGGCCGAGGCTCAGCTGGGCCTGCCCTGGCATAGAGCTGATTTCTTTGCGAAAACTCTGGTCTTCGGTTTCAACCACAAAGTAGGGCTGAATAAGATCTTCCACAAGCAAGGGCGCGGTTTCGCGCATTATGGTGCGAATTTCGGGGGTGGCACGTAAACGGCGGCCGCGATGGAATGATGTCATGGCTATTGTCCTTTGTGCTGGCCTTTATTGTGCCAGCCTGTAGGGATATGCTGCGGCGCGGCGTTGACGTGCGCGTCGTATTTTTTAGTAAAAGGCATGCGTGGCTACGCTGGCGGACAGACCGTTCACTATATAAGAGTAAGGGGCTTTGTGCGGGTTGTTCTGCCGCTGCCGCCGAGCCTGTACAGCACGTTTCAGCCTGTATGCGGACTGGATTTTTGTTGATAAAGAAACAGGCGGCGCGCCTGAACGGAGCGTAGGCGTCTACGTAACCGGGGCGCGCCGCGAAGTTCCATACGGTCAGCGGAATAAAGCCGCGTTATATTACTTGATGCCGATTTCTTCGTCGGTCAGGTAACAGGCCGGGTCCGGGGCCCAGATGTCGTCGTAATAGGCTTCGGCGCGGGCGCGGAAGTTGCCGCCACAGATGTTCAGGAACTGGCACTTGGCGCAGCGGCCCGTGACGTGGGCTTTTTTGTCTTTGAGCTTGTGCAGCAGTTCGATGGAGGGGTCGTCCCATATCTGCGAGAACGGACGCTCAAGCACGTTGCCGAGCACGTGGTTACGCCAGAACTGGTCTGCGTGAACCTTTCCGTCCCAGGAAATACAGCCTATGCCCCGGCCGGAGCTGTTGCCTTCATTGTACTGAAGCAGTTCAAAAACTTCTTCTGCACGCTTGGGATCTTCACGCTTGAGGCGCATCCACACATAGGGGCCGTCGGCGTGGTTATCAACCGTGAGAATTTCCTTACCCTTGCCAGCGTCGAACAGGGCACGGGTTTCATCCATGATGAGATCCAGCACCTGACGGGTTTCCGCGTGGTCCAGGTCTTCCTTGATAAGCTCTGAACCGCGGCCAGAGTAAACAAGGTGGTAAAAACAGGCGCGGGGGATTTCCATATCCTTGAGCAGGCGGAAAATGCCGGGAATTTCGCCAGCATTGCGCTTGTTGATGGTAAGACGCAACCCCACCTTGAGGCCCTCGGCCTGGCAGTTGGCAATGCCTTCCAGAGCCTTGCGGAAAGCTCCGGGCACAGCGCGGAATTTGTCGTGTATCTCTTCCATACCGTCAAGGGAAATGCCTACATACGAAAGACCCACGGCCTTGAGTTCGCGCGCTTTTTCCTTGGTGATGAGGGTGCCGTTGGTGGAAATGACCGCGCGCATGCCCCTGGAGGTGGCGTGACTGGCAAGTTCAACCAGGTCTTTGCGTACCAGCGGTTCGCCGCCGGAGAAAAGCATGACCGGAGCGCCGTAGGCGGCCAGATCATCGATCATGGCCTTGGCCTGTACGGTGCTGATGTCGTCTGAACCGTCAACTTCAACGGCGTGGGCATAGCAATGCACGCACTTGAGGTTGCAACGCTGGGTCATGTTCCAGACCACTACAGGCTTTTTATCCTTGGAAAACTGCAGCAGATGCGAAGGCAGTTTGCCGGATTCGCGGCCATAACGCAGCGCGTCCGAAGGCTCAACCTGACCGCAGTACAACTTGGAAATGCCAATCATTACACAATCCTTATTGTTCGATGCATTTTTTCAGTACGGCAAAGGCCTCATCCAGGCCTTCGGGCTGTGCGCCGCCCGCCTGGGCCAGATCGGGTCTGCCGCCGCCAGCGCCGCCGCAGGGCGCAGCCACAGGCTTGATAAGGGCGGGCGCTGTAAATCTGCCGTGCAGATCCTTGGAGACATAAATAAGCATGCCCACCTTGCCCTCTTCCACAGTGGCAAGGCATGCCACCGCATTTTCAGAAAGGCGCGAGCGTACATCGTCCATAACTTCACGCAGCGCCTTGACGGGCACGTTGTCCAGCCGGGCGGCCAGGAGGCGCACGCCGTTGACTTCTTCGGCACGGGCGGCCAGTTCAGCGCCAGAGGCAGGAGCCGCCGAAGCTTTTTCAGAAGCCTTGCGCAGCTTCTTTACTTCGGCATGCAGGGCCTGTACGCGCTCGGCAAGCTGCCCGGGCCGGGCCTTGAGCAGGGCGGAAAGACCGTCCAGTTCAGCGCGTTGCTCCACGGCATGGCCGTAAGCGTTCCAGCCCGTGACAGCCTCAATGCGGCGGGTGCCAGCGGCAACGCCGCTTTCACTCACGATAAGAAAGGCTCCGGCTTCGCCCGTGCGGGACAAATGTGTTCCCCCGCACAGTTCAACGGATTCAGGATCGCACGTTTCGCCGCCGGAAACTGTGAGCACGCGCACAGTGTCACCATATTTTTCATTAAAGAGCGCCATCGCCCCGGAGGCCACGGCATCGGCCATAGCCATTTCCTTGGCGGAAACCTCAAGGTCGGCCATGATGGCGGCGTTGACCTGGCGCTCAACGGCGGCCAGTTCTTCGGGCGTCAGGGCTGCGATATGTGAAAAGTCGAAGCGCAGACGGCTGCCGTCTACCAGTGAACCAGCCTGTTTCACATGAGTGCCCAGCACACGGCGCAGGGCTGCGTGCAGCAAATGTGTGCAGGTATGGTTGCGGGCCGTGGCCTTGCGTTCATCGGGGTCGACGGCCAGACGCACTTCCTTGCCCTGAAGGATTTCGCCTCTGGTGACTTCGATTTCGTGCACAAGCAGCTGCGGGGCAGGTTTGTGCGTGGTGATGACCCTGGCTTCGCCCGAGGTGGCGCTCATGAGGCCCGTATCGCCTGCCTGACCGCCGCCTTCGCCGTAGAAGGGCGTGGCTTCGGTAACGGCATAGCCGCTTTCGCCTTCGCCAAGCACGTCCACAGGCTGGCCTGCCGCGTTGAGCAGTACGGTTACGGGGCTTTGGGCCGTCAGACCGTCATAGCCCACAAAGCGGCTTTGCGCGCCGCCATCCGCAAGAGATTTGAAGGGGTTGGCTCCGTTTTCGCCCTGACCAAGCAGGCCGCCCTTTTTCTGGTGCTCGCGGGCACGCTGGCGCTGCTCCTGCATGTATTTTTCAAAGCCCTGAGCATCGGCGCTGAAGCCGCGTTTTTCGGCAACGTCGGTCACGATGTCCAGCGGGAAGCCGTAAGTATCATACAGTTTGAAGCAGAAATCACCGGGAATGAGGGTCTTGCCCTGCGCCTTGAGAGAGGACAGCTCTTCGTCAAGCAGGTCCAGGCCTTTCTTGAGCGTCAGGGAGAAGCGCTGTTCTTCCTCGAACACGGCGCGATCGATAAAATCGGCGCTTTCCACAAGTTCGGGATAGGCGTCGCCCATAACTTCGGTGACCTTGCGGGCAACCTTGTGCATAAAGGGTTCGTTCACGCCCATGAGGGTCGCGAAGCGCAGGGCGCGGCGGATGAGCCGGCGCAGGACGTAGCCCCGGTTTTCATTGGAGGGCAGCACGCCGCCCGCAATCAGGAAAGCGGCGGCGCGGCTGTGGTCGGCAATGACGCGCAGGGCAGTATCCACATCGTTGGTGTCAGGTGAGCTGAAGCTGTACTTCACGCCTGCAAGACCCGCCGCGAACTGGATGATGTCCTGAAAAAGATCGCAGTCAAAGTTGGAGCGCTTGCCCTGGGCCACGGCAGCCATGCGCTCGAGGCCCATGCCCGTATCAATGTTGGGCTTGGCCAGGGGGGTGCGGGTGCCGTCGGCGCTCTGATCAAACTGGGTGAACACAAGGTTCCAGATTTCAAGGAAGCGGTCGCAGTCGCACACGCCAATGCCGCAGTCGGGCCCACAGGACATGTCTTCGCCCTGGTCCACATAAATTTCGGAGCAGGGGCCGCAGGGGCCGGTATCGCCCATAGTCCAGAAGTTGTCCTTCTCGCCCATGCGAACGATGCGGTCGGCGGGCAGCTTGGCTATTTCAGCCCACAGCTCTGCGGCTTCGTCGTCTTCACGAAAAACCGTGACCCACAGCTTGTCCGTGGGAAGTTCCAGCTCCTTGGTTACGAAATCCCAGGCCCAGGTGATGGCTTCGCGCTTGAAATAATCGCCAAAGGCAAAGTTGCCGAGCATTTCAAAAAACGTGTGGTGGCGCGCGGTGCGGCCCACGTTTTCCAGGTCATTGTGCTTGCCCGAAACGCGCAGGCATTTCTGGCAGGTTGTGGCGCGGGAGTAGGAGCGCTTTTCTTCGCCAAGAAAGAGTTTTTTGAATTGCACCATGCCGGAGTTGGCAAAAAGCAGCGTGGGATCGTTGGGCGGAATAATAGGCCCTGAAGCGACGATTTCGTGCTGGTGACGGTGAAAAAACTCAAGGTAGCGGCGGCGGATTTCTTTAGCGGTGAGCATATTGGCTCCTGATGAAGGCTGCTCGGTGTGACCCCCGCCCTTACAAGGCCGGGGCCGTACTGGTCATTGCCGTAAGTGGTCACGGTCGCGGGCAGGCAGTCCACAATTGTGCGGGCTGTCGTGCCGGACGGTGTTAATCGTCAGAGCCGACAGGGTCCAGCCCTTCGTCCCGATCTTCAGCTGTGGGAACAAATTCCTTGGGATGCAAGCCCAGAAATTCCACAACCTTGGCTTCAATCTGATTGCGCAGGTCGATATTTTCGTCCAGCAGGGCACGAACTTTTTCGCGTCCCTGGCCCAGTTTTTCAGAGCCAAAGGCGAACCACGAACCGCTCTGGTCGACGATCTTGGCTTCAATGCCAAGGTCAAGCAGCTCGCCCGAACGCGAAATGCCCTGACCGTAAAGAATGTCGAAAATAGCGCTGCGGAAGGGCGGCGCAACCTTGTTTTTGACCACCTTGACCCTGGTGCGGGAACCAAAGGACTCTTCTTTGTCCTTGAGGGTCTGGATGCGGCGGATGTCGAGGCGCACTGACGAGTAGAACTTCAGCGCGTTGCCGCCTGTGGTGGTTTCAGGGCTGCCGTAGCCCGTGACGCCGATCTTCATGCGGATCTGGTTGATGAAGATGACCGAGGTGCGCGATTTGTGGATCGTGCCCGTAAGGCGGCGCATGGCGTGCGACATAAGACGGGCATGGCCGCCCACCTGGGTTTCGCCCATGTCGCCTTCAAGTTCGGCCTGAGGAATCAGGGCCGCCACGGAGTCGACGACCACAAGGTCAACAGCGCCGGAACGCACGAGCATGTCGGCAATATCCAGAGCCTGTTCGCCGTAGTCGGGCTGCGAGATGAGCAGTTCGTCCGTATTGACGCCCAGGCGCTTGGCGTAAGTCACGTCAAGCGCGTGTTCCGCGTCAACAAAGGCGCAGGTTCCGCCCATGCGCTGGCATTCGGCGATGATGTGCAGGGTAAGGGTGGTTTTGCCCGAAGATTCGGGCCCGAAAATTTCCGATATGCGCCCACGCGGAATGCCGCCCACTCCCAAGGCCAGGTCAAGGCCGATGGAACCTGTGGGAATGACGGGTATATTCACATGAGCGTCGTCAGAAAGCTTCATGACAGCGCCCTTGCCGTATTTACGTTCAATGGTGGCAAGGGCAGTGCCCAGGGCTTCTGCGCGCGCGTTTTCAGGGCTCAGGGCCGGTTTTTTGGCCATAGCTTTTATGCTCCGGGTAAAGATATCTTCAAGCTCATCATTATAGCAAAGGGCCGGGCGCAAGGCAAATGCTCAACGGCAGCAGCCCAGTTTGCCGTGCCGCTGGGGGCAACGGGGTGTGCCCACATGTTTTGCCGCCAAAATCAGTCTTCTGGCAACAAACACTGCTGCGCCCGGCGCAGGTTACAGCGCTATGTGGCGTTGTGCCCCGTATTCAGCTTCGTATTCTGCCTTGTATTCAGGCATTGGCTGGCAAAGGCGGCAGGTCTTTACGGCAATATGGGCACTGGCTTCAGTGCTGGTTTTTCTGTGAAGTAGTGGTTTTTTACCGCTCTTTTTACAAATATTCTTTGCCGCTTCAGGCCAGTATACTTGGCATATTTTATTGATGGTAATTATTGATAGTGGGTCTGGCAAGAAATTTCCCTCGCCTGCCTCTTGCCTAGTGCGCCGTGTCTGGCATACAAGCGCGGCATGAGCAATCAGCCTGACATCATCGTACTTTTTTCTGGCGGACTGGACAGCATTCTCGCTGCCAAGGTTCTGGAACGGCAGGGGCTTAAGGTCCGTTGTCTGCACTTTATCACGCCCTTTTTCGGTTCGGCCAAAGCAGTTCCGTACTGGCGAAAAGTCTATGATCTGGACATCGTGAGCCAGGACGTGGGCGAAGATTTTGCGAACATGCTGCGCCAGCGCCCGGAGCACGGCTTCGGCAAGGTCATGAACCCCTGCGTGGACTGCAAAATATTGCTGCTGCGCAAGGCGCGCATCTATATGGAGTCTGTGGGGGCAAAAGGGCTTGCCACGGGTGAAGTGCTGGGGCAGCGGCCCATGTCGCAGCGGCGCGACACTCTGCACCTTATCATGCGTGACGCCGGAGTCAGCGGCACTTTGCTGCGCCCGCTCTGCGCCACGCATTTGCCGCTGACGCAGATGGAAGAAAGCGGCCTTGTGGACCGCACAAAACTGCTGAGTTTTTCTGGCCGGGGACGGCGCGATCAGCTTGATCTGGCGGCAGAGCTGGGCATAACGGAAATCCCCACGCCCGGCGGCGGCTGCCGCTTGACGGAAAAAGAAAACGCCCGCCGCTACTGGACAGTGCTGACCCTGTTGCCCTGCGCCAGCAATGAAGATTTTACCCTGGCCAACCTTGGCCGCCAGTTCTGGCATCATGAAGATGGCGAACACTATTGGCTGTGCATTGGCCGCAACGGGGCTGATAATGACAAACTGGCCGCTGCCGTGCAGCCCGACGACATGCTGCTGCGCCTGCGTGACCTGGCTGGGCCTATGGCTCTGGCACGTCACGGTGCTGGCTGGCCGCGTCATGTTTTGGAAAGCGCAGCGGCCCAGGCGGCCTCGTATGCGCCCAAGGCTGTGGCTTCAGGCGGCCCTGTGGCGGTTCGTGTGCGTCAGGGACAGGCCGAGGGCGAATCGCTTCTTGACCTTGAAGTGAAACCGGAAAGGCTGGAGCAGGTCTGGGGTGAAACCCCGTGGGACGACATAAAGGTTGTCATCAAGGCCGAAGCACGAGAAAGGTTTGAGGCTGCACTGCACAGTAAGCATAAGCCATCCCAAGCAGAAGAGGAGTAAGCATCGGTCATACTGCAAAAGATGCCAATAAAGGTTTGTGGTCTGCTTTACAAAGATAGCGCTTGAAGATATATGCATCCATTGCGTTAATAGTTTGTGTTTGCGCCCCCAGCGGCGTCCGCCGGAGGATTACATGGATCACAAGGACTTGGAGTATTTTCGCAAACTTCTGTCAGAGATGCTTGAAGAAGCCCAGCAAAAGGGCGACAGCACCATTGAAGAATTGACCGATAGCAATGAAGTGTTTGCTGACCCTGCCGACAGGGCCACAGCAGAATCCGATCGCGCCTTTACTTTGCGCATTCGTGACCGGGAACGCCGCCTCATTCGCAAGATCCAGGCCGCGTTGACGCGTATTGATGACGGAACGTATGGCATTTGCGAGGATTGCGGCGATGATATCAGCATCCCGCGTCTCAAGGCCCGTCCCGTCACCCGTCTGTGCATTAACTGCAAAGCCAAACAGGAAGAGGACGAACACCTGAGAGGTGACTAGCATACTGCCGTAAGCGGCTTTACTCTCTGACGGTGTCAGATAATCATTTGTTTTTTTGCTGCGTGCTCCCCGCACTGATTCGCTGCCGTAAGGGCCAAAGGCTCTGTCGGCTCCCAAAGGGCTTATTGGGATAATACAAGGATTTTTGAGAATCCTTGTGCGACGGCGCGGGATTGAGAACACGGCAAGGTTTGCTTGCACGGCCAGAAAAACAGGGGCAGCCTTTGTAACTGCTCTTTACTTCAGCCATGCCGCCTTTTTGCCCATCGGGCCGCGTCAGACGCACTGGCGCGGCCCGGGCTTATATAAAGGCGACGCTATGCAACACAGAGCAAAGTAATAAAGCATCCCATTGCGGCGTTTAGCAGCGCCAATAAAGAGCGCTTACGGCTTCACGGCAGCCTCTGCTCATGCAGTCGTCAGAGTAATTTTATTTTGAAATTGCTCCAGAGCATTTAAATTTTTTCGAAGTTAAATGCTCTGATACCCGGATGCAGTCCGTTGCTGCACAGGTTCGTCTTCACGATTGAAGACATAAACGTTCCCGCCCATTGGCGGGTTTTTGCATATTTATGGACGCACATCTTTTTCGCCGCTTTTGTGAAGACCTGACGCCCCAGCTAACCGGGGCGCGGGTTGAAAAATTGCAGGAACCCGCCCCCGGCTTTCTTGTGCTCACCTGGTACGGTGGTGGGCGCAAACGCCAGTTGTGCCTGCGCTATGCCCGCAAGGAGCCTTTCTGCTTTTTGAGCGGCAGCCGCATCAGCGCGGGCAAGGCTCCTTCAGCCCAGACAATGCGCCTGCGCAAGTATGCGTCTGGCCGCCGCATCGTTTCCTGCGTGGTCAGGTTCTGCGACAGGCAGCTGTGGCTTCTGCTGGCCGGGGGAGACAGCGCGCTTTCGGCACCGGAACACGGCGGCGCTGATTCTGATCCAAGCGCTTTTCGCCTCACCTGGCTTTTGCTGGATCTGCGGGAAGGGCCGTCCCTGCATTTTCTGACCGAGGCTGAAGCGCCGGAAGAAGAACGCCCCCAATGGCCCGAACCTGCCGAACTGGTGCAGGCGCGGCAGAACTGGCGCGAATGGCCAGTGCTTACCCCGGCCCTGCGCCGTACGCTGGCCTGCCTGGAAGAACCGGAGCAGTGGGCTTTGCTGGAAGATTTGCGTGCCGGAGGCGGCGATGTATTTTGCTATGGCCCGGCAACTAGTGAAGCTTCGGGTATTTCGGCGGATACTGCCGCTGATCGCTGTGGAGAGGCTGCCTCTTTTTTATCCAGTGCAAATGGGGCAGACGGCAGTGCAGGCGGCGCAGGCGGTTCCATCCGTACCATACGGGCTATCAGCGCATGGCCTTTGTCGCCGGAACAGCAAGCTGCCTTGCTGACAGAGGATGAGTCTGCATCAGGCCTGCTTCTGCGTGAAGCGTACAGCCCGGACGTGCTACGCCTGACTGAAAAAGCCGGGCAGGACATAGTTCTGGGCCGCCTTGCGGGCGAACAGGCCAAGGAGGCCGCCTTGCCGCTGGACAGGCGTGGCCGCAAGCTGACAAAGCTGCTGGACAAGCTGCGCGAAGAAGAAAACCGTCTCAGGGCCATGACAGAGGCCCAGGCCGATGCGCTGGCCCTGCAGGAAAATTTGTGGCAGTGGCCTGCGGAACACCGGGCGGTCAGCGTTGCGGTGGATGCGGGCTCACACGGCCCGGCCCGCGAAATTCGCCTGGACCCGCGACGGAATGTGCGCGAGGAAATGGCGCGGCTTTTTCATACTTCCCGGCGCGGCTGGCGCGGCTTGGAACATCTGGTACAGCGCCGCAAGACACTTGAGGAAGAGCTGGCGGCCATAGCCCTTGCCCGGCGCGACAGTATGCTCGGTGTCGGCCAGGCACAGGCTGGCGACAGTCAGGCTGGCGAGCGTGGATCGCTGGCGGGTGGTGCTGCGGGCATGCCCGCGGCTCTGCCAAAGAACGTGCAGCTCTTTGTCAGTTCAGACGGCTTTGCCCTGCTGCGCGGGCGTGACGCCAGGGGTAACCTTGCGGCCCGCAAGCTGGCGGCTTCTCACGACATTTGGCTGCATGCGGAAAACGGGCCGGGTTCACACGTTATCATACGCCGCGCCCACGGCGGTCAGGAAGTGCCTGCCAGCACGCTGGACGAGGCCGGGTCGCTGGCTGCCAGCAAAAGCTGGCAGAAAGACGCAGCCCGCGCCCGCATTCAGTACGCGGAAGTGCGCCACGTCAAACCCATGCGCAATGCCCCGGCGGGTACTGTGCGCATAGACAAGGTGCTGGCCTCGCGCGAGGTGCCTGTGGACGCCACGCTGGAGGATACGCTGCTGCCTGAGTAGAACAGCGTGATTTTGAAGTGTGCAGTGCTTCAAAAGAAATCCGTTCTGGAAGTCCCTTCAAGCGTCTGCTTGCGAAGAAGCCATATAAAAGGCCGCCCCTTTTCGGGGGCGGCCTTCAGTATATTCCAGCCAGAGCATTGCAGCAGCGTTGTAGCGCAGGTCTGCTCCAGACCGGCATGGCTGCTGAAACTGCGTGAGCTTATTTGCCCAGCACTTCCACAGTAGCCATAGCGATTTGCAGTTCTTCGTTGGTGGGAATGATGAGCACAGGCACGGTGCTGTCCGGCGTGGAAATGGTACGCGCGCCGGGCTTGCGGGTGCTGTTTTCCTTGGCGTCGATCTTGATGCCCATATGCTCGAGGCCAGCGCACACTTCGGCACGCACGATGTCGTCATTCTCGCCAATGCCGGCAGTGAAGACCAGAGCGTCCACATTGCCGTCGAGCAGGAAGTAGTAGGAACCAAGGGTTTTTTTGATGCTGCGGGCCAGCATTTTGAGGGCCAGAGCAGCGCGGTCGTTGCCTTTTTCCACTTCGGCATGCACGTCGCGCATGTCGGTGTAGCCGCACAGGCCCAGCAAGCCGGACTTTTTGTTCATAAGGGTGTCCACCTGCTCGGGGGTGAGACCCTTTTTGTCCATCACAAAGGGCACAATGGCAGGGTCAATGCTGCCGCAGCGGGTGCCCATGATGAGGCCTTCCAGAGGGGTGAGCCCCATGCTGGTGTCGAAGCACTTGCCGTTTTTCACGCAGCTCATGGACGAACCATTGCCGAGGTGCATGGTGATGGAGCGCAGCTCGTTGAGGGGCTTGCCCAGATATTTGGCCGTGGCGCCAGCGATATACTTGTGGGAAGTGCCGTGGAAGCCGTAGCGGCGGATGCGCAGGTCTTCATACAGCTCGTAGGGCAGAGCGTACATGAAGGCTTCCTGGGGCATGCCCATGCCGAATTCGGTATCAAACACGCCCACGTTGGGCACGCCGGGGAAGAGCTTTTCAGCAACTTCAATGCCCATAAGATTGGCGGGGTTGTGCAAGGGGCCCAGCACGGAGCATTCGCGCACAATTTCTTTCACGCGTTCGTCCACCAGCACGGGGTCGCTGACAGCTTCGCCGCCGTGCAGCACACGGTGGCCGATACCGGCGATTTCGCTCTTGTCCTTGATAACACCCTTTTCGGCATCAGTCAGAAGAGAGATGACCAGTTCCATAGCCTGCACATGGGTGGGGAAATGTGCGGTGCGGATGATCTTTTCTTCCTTATCCGTATCAGGGGCGATTTTGTGGGTCAGGCGGCCTTCGTCCTGTCCGATGCGTTCGGCAAGGCCGGAGCACAGGACGGCGTGGGTATCCATTTCCAGCAGTTGGTACTTGCAGGACGATGAGCCCGCGTTGATGACCAGGATTTTCATGTGTCTTCCTTTTGATGTTGACAGAGGTGGGGGAGGGGTGCCCTCCCCCGGTAATATTACTACTGGCGGTTACTGGCCCGCCGCCATTTTTTCGGCGGCGGCCTGAACAGCCGTGATGGCCACAGTATTTACAATGTCAGGCACGGTGCAACCGCGCGACAGGTCATTGACGGGCTTGTTGAGGCCCTGAAGCACGGGGCCGATGGCCACCGCGCCGGCAGCGCGCTGCACAGCCTTGTAGGTGTTGTTGCCCGTGTTGAGGTCGGGGAAGATGAAGACAGTTGCCTTGCCTGCCACCTTGCTGTCGGGCATTTTGGTCTTGGCCACGCTGGGATCAATGGCCGCGTCGTATTGCAAGGGGCCTTCCAGCGCCAGTTCAGGAGCCATTTCCTTGGCAATGCGGGTGGCTTCCACCACGATGTCCACGTCCGCGCCCTTGCCTGACGTGCCGGTGGAGTACGAAAGCATGGCAACGCGGGGTTCGATGCCGAATACTTCTGCCGTATGGGCAGACGCAATGGCAATTTCGGCCAGCTGCTGGGCCGTGGGGTTGGGGTTGACGGCGCAGTCGCCGAAAACCAGCACACGGTCCTTGAGGCACATGAGGAAGACCGAAGACACAACAGAGAAGCTGGGCTTGGTCTTAACAAATTCAAAAGCCGGGCGAATGGTGTGGGCCGTGGTGTTGACCGCGCCGGAGACCATGCCGTCGGCATCGTCCACCTTGACCATCATTGTGGCGTAATAGGTGGCGTCTGTCATCGTGTCACGGGCCTGCTCGGGCGAGATGCCCTTCTTTTTGCGCAGCTCGTAATAGGTGTTGGCGTACTCATCGAATTTGGCGGAATTGACCGGGTCAATAAGGGTTGCCTTTTCGATGTCCAGCCCAAGGGTGTTGGCCTTGGTGCGGATCTTGTCCACATCGCCCAGCAGGGTGATATGGGCCACATCGCGGCGCAGCAGAATGTCTGTCGCGCGGAGTATGCGTTCCTCAGTGCCTTCGGCAAGAACAATGCGCATCTTGTTGGCCTTGGCGCGTTCGATAAGCTCGAACTCGAACATCATAGGCGTGATACGCGCGCTGCGCTTGCTCACAATACGGCTGGCGATTTCCTTGCCGTTGACATGCTGCTCGAAAAGGCCAAGCACGGTGTTGATCTTGCGGACGTTGCCGGGCTCGATGGGAGCGATGAGCTCCTGAAGGGCCAGCATGGTATTGTAGGTGTGCCCCTTGGTCAGCAGGATGGGCAGGGGAGACGCCGTCCAGCCTTCAATGAACTTGCACACTTCTTCATCCGGGCGGATGCCGCCCGTGAGCAGCACGCCGGCGATGTCGGGCGTGGAGGAAGTGAGGCGCGAGGCAATGGCGGCAATCAGCACGTCGGCGCGGTCGCCGGGCGTCACGACAAGCTGATCTTTGGCGATGTAAGGCAGCACATTGTTCACGTGCATGGCCGCGATCAGATAGTCGTCCACCAGTGCGTCCAGACGGTTTTCACCAAAAAGCACTTCCGCGCCCAGGCCCTTTTTCACATCGCCCATTGTGGGCTGGCCGATGGTGGGCTCATTGGGCACCGAGTAGATAAGCGCCTTGCGCTCGTCGGTGCTGAAATGGGTGCGCAGTTCGTCAAGCTCGGTCTGGGTAAGGTTGCGGCGGTTGATGATGGTGGCCACAACATCCAGAGAAAAGGGAGCGAGGCTGTCCATAGTGATCTGGAGAGACTCGCGAATGTCTTCAGCCGTAGCCTTTTGCCCGCTGGTCACAAGAATGACGGGCGTGCCCAGGTTGGCGGCTATTTCGGCGTTGAGGTCGAATTCGAACACCGGGTCTTTGGCCAGAAAGTCCGTACCCACGCAAAGCACGAATTCAAAGGTTTCCAGCAGTTTTTTATACTTCTGGATGATGTTTTCGATAAGCAGGTTGCGTGAGCCCTGATTGATGATCTGGCGGGCCTCGCGCTGGGTGTAGGCAAAGGTGTCGGCATAGTCCATCTTGAGTTTGAAGTACTCAAGCATCAGGTGGATGTCCGGGTCACGGTCGTCCCATAGAGGTTCATTAATGATGGGGCGAAAGAACGCCACATTGCGCATACTGCGGCTGAGCAGCTGCATGGCTCCCAGGGCGATGGCGCTTTTGCCCGTCATTGGGCCGGTGGCTGTGATATAGAGTCCGTTATACATAAGCTTCCCCTGATTGTGCCGGCAGGCTGGCAGGATGACGCGAAAAGGGCGCAAGCCTTCACCTGCGCCCCGGCCTATTGTTCTATGGCATGACCGCGTCCGTCACCTGAAATCCCTAGCCGGAATCTGGTGGCGAACGCGGTCTTCATTCGTCAGGTTTCTACTTGCTTTCGCCAGTTACTTCGCTGGCGTCAGGGTAGGGCAGATCAGCCAGCTGCTTCAACATGGCGTAACGTTCGGCGTAGGCAGCAGCCAGGTCCGAGCGCAGCATCTTGGAAGCTTCGGGGTCGGTCTTTTCCAGTGAGGCAAAGCGGGTTTCGCCACCCAGGAATTCCTGGATGTCCACGCTGGGAGCCTTGCTGTCGAGCTGGAAGGGGTTTTTCTTTTCCTTGGCCAGTTCGGGATGGTAGCGGTACAGGGGCCAGTAGCCCGTCTGCACGGCCAGCTTGGATTCTTCCTGGCTCTTGCCCATGCCCTTGCGCAGGCCCTGGTTGATGCAGGGAGCGTAAGCGATGATGAGCGAGGGGCCCTTGTAGGCTTCAGCTTCGCGGAAGGCCTTGAGGGTCTGCTGCTTGTCGGCGCCCATAGAGATGGAGGCCACGTACACATAGCCGTAGGTCATGGCCATGCGGCCCAGGTCTTTTTTGCCGGTACGCTTGCCTGCGGCGGCAAACTGGGCAACGGCGCCAAGCGGGGTAGCCTTGGAGGACTGGCCGCCGGTGTTGGAGTACACTTCGGTGTCCATCAGCAGGATGTTGATGTCGTCGCCAGTGGCCAGCACGTGGTCCAGACCGCCGTAACCGATGTCATAGCCCCAGCCGTCGCCGCCGAAGATCCACACGCTCTTCTTGGTGAAGAGGTCGTCCATGTGCCAGATTTCGTGGGCCAGATGGCTTTCAAAGGAATCAAGGTTGGCGATCACCTGGTCGCCGTACTTGCGGGAACCTTCAGCGTCGTCCTTGTTGGCCAGCCAGCCTTCCATAGCTTCTTTGAGCTCGGGGCTGATGCCTTCTTCCTTCAGGGCTTCTTCAATCTTCATGGCCAGCAGGTTGCGGCGCTGATCGTAGGCAAGGCCCATGCCGCAGCCGTATTCGGCGGCGTCTTCAAACAGGGAGTTGCCCCAGGCCGGACCAAAGCCGTCCTTGTTGGTGCAGTAAGGCGTGGTGGGCGAAGAAGCGCCCCAGATGGAGGAGCAGCCCGTGGCGTTGGCGACAATCATGCGTTCGCCGAACAGCTGGGTAAGCACCTTGACATAGGGGGTTTCGCCGCAACCGGCGCAGGCGCCGGAGAACTCGTGCAGGGGCTGCTGGAGCTGCGAACCCTTAACGGTGTCGCGGGCCAACAGGTTGTCCTTGAGAGTCACGTGGGTTTCAGCAAAAGCCAGGTTGGCTTTCTGGTCGTCCATCTGGGTTTCCAGCGGCTTCATGACCAGAGCCTTGTTCTTGGCGGGGCACACGTCGGCGCAGGAACCGCAGCCCAGGCAGTCTTCAGGGTAAACCTGAATGCGGAACTTCATTTCCTTGAGTTCCTTGCCCATGGCGTCCTTGGTCACAAAGCTGGCCGGAGCGCCTTCCAGTTCTTCAGTGGTGGCAAGCACGGGGCGAATGGCCGCGTGGGGGCACACGAAGGAGCACTGGCAGCACTGGATGCAGTTTTCGACCTGCCATTCGGGCACGGCAATGGCCACGCCGCGCTTTTCGCAAGCGGCGGTGCCAAGGGGCATGAAGCCAGCCGGATCCATAGCGGACACGGGCAGCTTGTCGCCCTGCTGGGCAAGAATGGGACGCACCACGCTACGGATGTAATCGTCATCGTCGCAGTGGCACACTTCAGCGCCTTCAGTGGTGTTGATCCAGCTGGCGGGGTACTTGATTTCTTCCAGGGCGTCCATGCCCTTGTCCACGGCGGCGATGTTCATGTTGACGATCTTGTCGCCCTTGCTGCCGTAGGTTTTCTTGATGGATTCCTTAAGCAGGGCCACGGCCTTGTCGAAGTCCAGCACGTTGGCAAGCTTGAAGAAGGCGGTCTGCATGATCATGTTGATGCGGCCGCCAAGGCCTACTTCCTGGGCAACCTTCACGGCGTCCACGTTGTAGAACTTGAGCTTCTTGCGGGCAATGGTGCGCTTCATTTCGGCGGGCAGGTGCTTTTCGAGATCGGCCAGCGACCAGTTGGAGTTCAGCACAAAGGTGCCGCCTTCCTTGATGCCTTCAAGAATGTCGTACTGGGTCACATAGGCGGCCTTGTGACAGGCAACGTAGTCGGCCTTGGTGATGAGGTACGAAGAAGTGATGGGGGCAGAACCGAAACGCAGATGCGATACGGTGAAGCCACCGGACTTTTTGGAGTCATAGGCAAAGTAGGCCTGGGCATAGAGATCGGTGTTGTCGCCGATGATCTTGATGGCCTGCTTGTTGGCGCCCACGGTGCCGTCAGCGCCGAGGCCGAAGAACTTGCACTGCACGGTGCCGGCGGGCACGGTGTCGATTTCTTCGTCCACGTCAAGGGAAAGGTTGGTCACGTCGTCGTTGATGCCAACGGTGAAGTGGTTCTTGGGCTGCAGGGCCAGCATGTTGTCGTACACGGCTTTGGCCATGCCGGGGGTGAAGTCCTTGGAACCCAGGCCGTAGCGGCCGGCCACGATGGTGGGAGCTTCGCCCTTTTCGAGGAAGGCGGTACAGATGTCCTGATACAGGGGGTCGCCCAGAGCGCCACTTTCCTTGGTGCGGTCAAGCACGGTGATGCAGGTGGTGGTGGCGGGCAGGGCGCGCAGCAGATGCTCGGTGGAGAAGGGACGGAACAGGCGCACCTTCACAAGGCCCACGCGCTGACCCTGATTGTTCAGGTAGTTCACCGTTTCTTCGGCCACTTCACAGGAAGAACCCATTGAAATGACGACGCGGTCGGCTTCGGGGTGACCCACGTAGTCGAACAGGCGGTATTTGCGGCCAGTGATGGATTCAACCTTCTTCATGTTTTCAAGCACGATGCCGGGCACGGCGTCGTAGAAGAGGTTGGAAGCTTCACGGTTCTGGAAGTAAATGTCGGGGTTCTGGGCAGTGCCACGGATGTGGGGATGCTCGGGGCTCATTGCAGTGGAACGGAATTCCGCCACTTTGTCCCAGTTCACCAGGCCGTGGATGTCTTCGTAATCAATGGTTTCGATCTTCTGCACTTCGTGGGAGGTACGGAAGCCGTCAAAGAAGTGGCAGAAGGGCAGGCTGGCGTCGATGGCCGACAAGTGAGCCACCAGGGCCAGGTCCATGCATTCCTGCACCGAGGCGGAAGCAAGGAAGCAGAAGCCCGTCTGGCGGGCAGCCATGACGTCCTGGTGGTCGCCAAAGATGGACAGGGCGTGGGAAGCCAGCGCACGAGCCGACACGTGAAAAACGCCGGGGAGCAGTTCGCCGGCGAGTTTGTACATGTTGGGGATCATGAGCAGCAGACCCTGAGAGGCCGTATAGGTGGAGGTCAGCGAACCGGCGGAAAGCATACCGTGCACTGCGCCAGCTGCGCCTGCTTCGGACTGCATTTCACGCACGATCACTTTCTGGCCGAGCAGGTTCTTCATGCCCTTGGCGGCCATCTGGTCCATGACTTCGCCCATGACGGATGAAGGCGTGATGGGGTAGATCGCCGCCGTTTCCGACAGAGCGTAGGCAATATGCGTGGTAGCGTTATTGCCGTCCATGGTTTTCATGTGAGCCATCTGTTCCTCCTTGGCGCCCTGGGGCGCACAATATTTTTTCCAAATTCTGCGTGGCCGGTGCGGCCTGGGTAAGCCCGCATTGTAATGAGCTGTGCGGGATGTGGTCTACTTAGGGAACATTAGGGGTTTTTGAAATCACGCATTTGGTCAAATTTATCGCATCAAATCATGGGCGTCCATAAAAGATTATGGCCGTCCCGAAAGCGGCGTGAAAAACCGCAATTGTCGTTGCAGTGAGTCCATAGCACAAAGTTGGTTGTTTGAACAGTTAAATAGGGCGTCCGAGAAAAAAATTTTTTTCCGAAAAACCTCAAAAAACGGCGTTATTTAATACTTTCAGGATGTTCCAACACCCTGGAAGGCACGGTTCACCGGGTGGGATGCGGCGGTGCCGAGGCAATGCTGCTGGCCCAGGCTGCTTTTTTTCAGGCGAGGGAGCATTGAAAAAGCTTTTATCGCCTGACTGAGCGCCATTTTTCAGCCAAGAGCGCGTGTTTCCCGCTTTTGGGCTGATTCATAAAAAAGTTTATCCTTTAAAACACTACGCAGTTCAGAAATACCATCCTGCTGGAAGGCGGATTTTGACAGAATGCATGCTGTCTGCACCGTGGCGCACTCTCATGGCAACCGGAAGTGTCTGGATTTTCAAAAGTTGCAATGCTCTGATTCCAGCCATAGCATGAATTTGAGATTATTGCAGCAGGTGCTGTTGTAAAAAAATTACCAGTATCCGTTCGTTAGTGTGAACATGTGCATGGGCAGGGTACAGCTCGTAAAAAGTCTTTTTCGTGCCCTTGGCGCAAAATCACTTGTTTAAAGACAGCCCCAGGCGTGAACATTCTGAGGTTATTTGAGCTGTACTTCATCAATCTCTTATGCTCGAAGCCGTTTCGTCCGTCTTTTCCGGCATTGCCTGATCAGGTGTCTGATTGTGGTCCTGCCGTGTCCTGATATGTCAATCACAGGGACCACGGCTACAATTAAAGAGATAATGTCAGGGCAACATACGGCAAGAGTCTGGCATTCATTTTACCTTTATGAACTTCTGGTCCGAGGGCGGGCTGCGCCGTGAGGCAAAGAAACAGCCCCGGCTTTTGTGGAAGCCGGGGCTGCGTTATGGGGCTGAGCCGTTGAAAAAAATGCTTGCTGCGTTGCCTGCTAGGGCGCGCTTGCCGCAGGGGCCGTCGTGTTGCCCTGCGCGTTTTTGTTGGCGGCGTGGATGGCGGTGCCAATCTCGCGGGCCAGGGTTTCCGTGAACTGGGTGGGCGCTCCCGTTTCCATACGAATCTGCCCCTGCGCCAGGACAGCTATGCGCATCTGGCTGTTGGAAAGGGCGTTTCGGCTGGAAATATTTTTAAGCACAGCCCGGCTGGGCCTTGCGGCACTGGGCACGCGGCGCTGCACCAGCAGCACGTCGGCTAATACGGCGGTTCCGCCGCTTCCCGTAAGATAGGAGGAGGTGTCGTACCCCTTGTTGACCGCGTTACGCAGATGGGCGGGATCAGTATTTCCGGCAGACAGCACCGTCAGTTGCACAATATAGCCCGCCTCGCTGGGGTTGGCCACAATGGTGAAGCCGCTGCGCTGCAGCCACGCTTCTGTTTGCGCGCGCAGGCCGAAAACACGGCTGGTGTTGTCGCGCACACTCACATACACGGAATCAGGAACAGAATCGTCGTCCTGCGCTTCCTGAAGTTTGCCCGAGCGCAACACTTCAAGCTTGCCGGGGTCAGCAGGCTGACGCACGCATGCCGCCAGGGGCAGCAGGCTCAGGCAAAGCAGCAGTATGATAAAATGTAGTCCTTTCAGAGTCATAAAAAACCTCGATCATTGCCATCCAAGTTCTGACGGCGTGTAATGAACACGCAAGACAAACGTCTTTTGCGCGTATGCTTGTGAACCTGCATTATCCGGGCCAAATTCAAAGTGCTTCGGTCAGAATTCAGTGAGGCCAGGATGTTGGATCGTCCGGCAGTTTGACGAAGTCACAGTCGTTGGCGAAATTTGGCAGAGCAGGGTTTGACGGGGAATAAATTTGTTGTTGAGGCGGCAATATTTTGGCTGTGCCAGGCCGCTCCTCAATATTTGCGGAGTGGGGTCAGGGCTTTACGGCCTTGACAATTTCGCTGCTCAGTTTGTCTTCCAGAGCGGGAAGGATGTCATCGCGCCCCATATTTTCGCCTTCGGCGCTGACGTTTACCGTGTACATTTCGCTGGGTTTCTTGCCCTGCTTGCTGGTGCCCACCCGCGCGCGCATGCCCCATATATTGCTTGTGCCGCCATCAAGCATGCTTACGCCAAGACCCAGGAGCAGGCCCCCGCCCACACCCCAGGCCGCCCCGCGCCCGCCCCCGGTGCTGCCGCCCACAAGCGCGCCAAGCATGGCTCCCGTGGCTGTATGCCCCAGAGTTCTGCCCGCGTTGGCCGGCGTGCTGCGTGAGCCCAGCGGCATAACGTCATCCACTGCCACATGCAGCGTCAGGTCGGCCTCCTTGGCAGATTCAGCGGGTATAAGCTCCCGTTCGCTCTGCAGATACGCCGTAAGCATGGATTGAAGGTCGGCGTTGAAAGTGGCGCTGCCGCCGCTTACGTCAACAAAAACACTTTGCCCCGGCTTGGCCTTTATGGCTGGCAGCGGGGTGGCGTCGGCCTGATTGGCGCGCGAATCTGCCGGAGTGCCGGGCGGGAAGTTTGATCCGTCCGGATTGGCGCTGTTCTGATGGGAAGAGCAGCCCGCCGCCAACAGACACAGCATTGCAAGGCACAGTGCCGCAGCAAGCCGGTATGGTATTGGACATATATGCATATAGCCCTCATTTTGACTGGAATCTTCTCTACTATTACCGCAAGGTGTACGGGCCTGTCCAGTTCGGACCATTCCATCATGTGTGGAAGGCAGTTAGCACTGTACGATAATAAAAAGTTTTTCCTGCCCGGCCCCGGCGCGGGGCATACATCGCAGCCTGTCTGGCTGCTCCGTAATCTCAGGTCAGCCGGGGCCGCTTCGGCGATGCACACTTGACGCCTGTGCGTTTTATCGTATCTTGCCGTTACATAAAGGGCGCGTCAAAAAATACTGGCGCAGCCGGAAAGCAGTTGAGAGGCAGCATGGGCAAACAGTTGATAATAGTGGAATCTCCGGCCAAAGTTAAGACCATTAAAAAATTTCTTGGGCCGTCATATATGGTGCAGGCCAGTGTGGGCCATGTACGCGATTTGCCCGCCAAGACGCTTGGGGTCAACGAAGAGGACAACTTTTCGCCTCATTATGAAGTTATTGAAAACAAAAAAAACGTGGTCAGTGAACTGCGCGCCGCCGCAGCCAAGGCTGACACCGTATATCTTGCGCCCGACCCCGACCGCGAGGGAGAGGCCATTGCCTGGCATGTGGCGGAGCTTATCCGTGACAAGGCCAAGGACATAAAGCGCATCCAGTTCAACGAAATTACGGCCAAAGCTGTCAAAGAAGCGTTAGCGCATCCGCGCGAACTCAATGGCGACCTCTTTGATGCCCAGCAGGCCCGGCGCATTCTGGACAGGCTGGTAGGCTATAAAATTTCTCCGCTGCTGTGGAAGACCATCAAGCGGGGCATATCCGCCGGGCGCGTGCAATCCGTGGCCCTGCGCCTCATCGTTGAGCGCGAGGAAGAGCGCGAAGTTTTCAAGCCAGAGGAATACTGGCTGTTCAAAGTGCTGCTTTCTGGTGCTGTGCCGCCTCCATTTAAGGCTGATCTTGCCAAGGTCAACGGCAAAAAGGCTGTCATAGCCAATGCCGAAGAGGCGCAGGCGCTGGAAGATGCCCTCAAGGACCAGCCCTTTGTGGTGGAGAGCGTTGAACAGAAAGAGCGCGAGCGTGCGCCGCAGCCGCCGTTCATTACCTCCACCCTGCAGCAGGCGGCCAACCAGCGGCTTTCCTACACGGCCAAGCGCACGATGAACATCGCCCAGCGCCTCTATGAAGGCGTGGAGCTTGGCGACCGTGGCCTGACGGCCCTCATCACCTATATGCGTACGGACTCGACGCGCATTGCCGATGAAGCGCGTGACGCTGCCAAGGATTTCATTGCCGGGCATTTCGGCAAGGATTATCTGCCCAAGCGCGCCCGCGTGTACAAGACCAAGGGCAGCGCGCAGGACGCCCATGAAGCCGTCCGGCCTGTAGATGTGACCATCACTCCTGATGAAGTGAAAAGCCTTCTGCCGCCGGACCAGTATAATCTTTACCGGCTTATCTGGTCGCGCTTTGTGGCTTCGCAGATGGCCGGGGCGCGTTTTCACGACACCACGGTCACCATTGCCTGTGCCCACAGCCAGTGGCGCGCCAAGGGCGAGCGGATGCTTTTTCCCGGTTTTCTGGCGGCTTTGCCCCGTGCCGGGGAAGACGGCGACGCCGAATTGCCGCCCCTTGAAGCCGGGCAGACGCTCAAACTGGACAAGCTGGACAAGGAACAGAAGTTCACCCAGCCCCCGCCACGCTACAGCGAAGCCAGCCTTGTACGCGAACTGGAAGAGCGTGGCATTGGGCGTCCGTCTACCTACGCGGCCATTATTTCAACGCTTCAGGACAGGGAATATGTCAGCCTTGCCGAAAGGCATTTTGTGCCCACGGATCTTGGGCGCGTGGTCTGTCAGCAACTGACCGAGCATTTTGTCCAGCTTATGGATGTGGGCTTTACCGCCCAGATGGAAGAGGGGCTCGACAAGGTGGCGGAAGGCAAGGAGCACTGGGTGGAGCTTTTGCGCGCCTTCTCCGACGACTTCAACCCCACGCTGGCCGCAGCTGCCAAAAACATGCAGAGCGTCAAGGGCGGCATTCCCGCCGACTTGCCCTGCCCGGAATGCGGCAAGCCTCTCATGATAAAGTTTGGCAAGGCCGGGTCCTTTCTGGCCTGTTCCGGTTATCCCGATTGCAGCTACACCAGTAATTTTTCCCGCACCGAAGATGGCAAGGTTGAGGCTGTAGCCGCAGAAAAGCCTCAGTATGAAAAAGTGGGGCAGTGCCCCCAGTGCGGCCGGGACCTTGTCATAAAGAAATCCCGCACTGGCAGCAGTTTTATTGCCTGCACGGGATATCCCGAGTGCAAGCACGCGGCCCCGTTGTCCACAGGCGTGCCCTGCCCGCGCTGTGAAAATGGGCAGCTGGTAGAAAAAAGCACCAAGCGCGGCAAGCTGTTCTATTCCTGCGATCAGTATCCTAAATGTGATTTTGCCTTGTGGGACAAGCCCGTGCCTGGCCCCTGCCCGCGCTGTAATTCACCGTATCTTGTGGAAAAAAAGAGCCGGGCTGGCACAAAAGTCATCTGTCCCGTCAAGGGGTGCGGCTATGTGAAGGAGGATGGTGATGAGCAAAGCTGATCTGCCCGGCGAGACGGGTTCTTCCGAGGCTATGGCCGTTCCCGTTTCTTCAGGCAGTATTGCCGCGCCCTGGGCAGAAACTCTTGAAGCTCGTGTGGCCAGCCTGCTCGGCAAGGGAGAAAGCGTGGTGCTTGTGACGGTTATCAGCCGTACAGGTTCCGCCCCCCGTGATGCAGGCACACGCGCCCTGTATACGCAAAATGGCCCCGAGGGCACTATTGGCGGCGGCCTTCTTGAGGCGCGGGCTATGGAATCGGCGGCCCAGAGCTTGTTTATGGGGCAGTCCAGTCAGGTCGTTTGCGACATGAGTGGCTTTACCCCCGGCAGTGATATGATCTGCGGCGGCGATATGGAAGTGCTGTGTGAGGTCCTTCGGCCTGACCACGCACCCCTGTTCGCGTTGTCTGCCCAGGCGTTGCGGGCTGGTGTGGGCGGTATATGGGTGGTCGACGTGAACCGCGAACCACCCTTGCGGCGTCTTTATCTCGACGGGCTGCCTGAACGTGCGGATATGCCGTCAGACGCGCCCTTGCCGCCGGATGTCAGCCTTGACATTGCCCCGGTGCGCACCCTGCTGGCGCAGCGCAAGGGCAAGCCCGGTCTGGTGGAAGAAAGCGGTTGCCGAATCTACGTTGAACCGCTGGCAGCGCCGCCAGTGCTGCTTTTGTGCGGCGGGGGGCATGTGTCCCTTGAGGTGGCGCGCCTGGCCCACGCCTGTGGATTTATCATCGACGTCGTTGACGACAGGCCGGAATTTTCCAATCCAGAACGCTTCCCGATGGCGCGTCACTGCCATGTGCTGCCCGCCTATGAAAATCTGGTGGAAACCTGCGCCGTCGGGCGAAACCATTATGTGGCCATTATCACGCGCGGGCACGGCTTTGACCGTGAAACCCTGGCGCAGGCTCTGGTCAGCCATGCCCAGTATATTGGCATGATAGGCAGCAAATCCAAGCGCGACCAGATTTACGAGATTCTGCGCGCTCAGGGCGTGCCCGCTTCGGAGCTTGCCGCTGTTTGTTGTCCCATTGGGCTGACCATTGATGCAGAAACGCCGCAACAGATAGCCGTGTCCATTGTGGCCGAGTTGCTGGCCGTGCAGGCAGGCACGCTGAAGAGGTTGCGGTTTGAAGAATAGCAGCGGCCTGGACCCGGGCTGTTTCTTCTATAGATATGGGCCGCATGATTTTAAGCCTTTTTACGCTATATAAGCTGATACGCTTTTATTGCTGTAAATAGATCATCAAAATATTCGCAAGCCATGCAACCTGGGCGGGTATGCGCGTGCAGCTGTACAGGCTGGTCATCCTCCGTTCGAGAGCGCCTTTGCCCGTTTATATGGGCCCTTGCTTGACTTTTTGTGTGGCCCAAGAGATTGTTTCCCAGTTGAAGTCCGGTGCAAGAGCACTGGCTAAACTGTCAAGCTCGTTGCCCTGCTAAGCTGATTTATTGACGCGATGGGCAGTCGTAACATGTACGGCACAATGCTGGCGTAAGCGCAGCATTGTCTGACCATCCGGGATGGCGGCCAGAGCCCCATCTGCAAGAGCGCGCCCACAAGCCGGAAGAGCTGGAAAAGCGATGCCTGCTGTGCAGCAGGGTGCTTGTGAAATCCAAATCGCCTGCACAGCGAAGAGCCAGCCTTGTCTGAAATACTGCTCCACAGGCTGGAGCTGTATGGCTTCCCCCACGGCGTGCATTGGTTCCTGAAAGACAACCGACGTTTTGAACCCTGAAAGAAACGCGGTTCGCTTTTTCGGATTTGATGCGATCAGCAAACATACTTGTCCAGTCGCAGGCTTGACGCGATAAAACACCGCAAAGACCCCCAGAGTATGGACCGGGCGTCTGCATTTCAAAATTTGCGGTTTAAAAGTTATCATTGTGCAATACCGCATGTGAGAGCGTGGCGTCAAAGCCGGGAGACGAGCGACGGCATGACACCGGGGACAGGTAAGGAGAGTAAAAAATTTTAGCAATAAATATAGGGTGTTATAAAAAATCAATACGTTGTTATAACACACTGAAATAAAACAATATTCTCAGAATATGGCAACGCCGTTTCACGGCCTCCGTTGATTGCTTTTTGCGGTGAACTATGTTTCTTAAACTGAGTTTCTGCCCGATTTTATAGACTGGGCGGTTTTTTTGGCGTGTATAACGCGCTTCCTTATGGAGTAGTTCATGACCATCAGACCTCTTTTCTACCTCCCCTTCATACTTGGCCTTTGCCTTGCACTGATTGCCTGCAACGGCGACAAAAATGCCAAGCAGGGGGGCATGCATTTGCCTGTGGCCGTCTTTGACGTAGTAGCCAAAGACCAACCCTGGCCGGCTGAATACCAGGCCCAAGCCTCTGGTTCGCGCGCGGTTGAAGTGCGCTCACGAGTTGAAGCCATTATTGAAAAGCGCCTGTATGAAGAAGGCGACTACGTACAGCAGGGCCAGCTGCTTTTCCAGCTGGAACGTGACCGCTACGAAGCTTTGATGCAGCAGGCTCAAGCCCAGTTCACCAACGCCGAGCGCGAATGGCGAAGGGTTCGCCCCCTGTATGAAAAGAACGCTGTGTCCCAGAAAGAACGCGACAATGCCCTGGCCTCTTATGAAAGCGCCAAGGCTTCTCTGCGTCAGGCCAAAATCAATCTGGACTACTGCCAGGTTACGGCGCCTGTTTCTGGCTATAGCAGCAAGGAAAACTACACGCCCGGCAACTTGGTGGGCAACAATTCCTTGCTCACCTATGTGAACCAGACTGACCCGATGTACATCGATTTTTCCATTGCCGCTCCCGAGCGCATGACCCGCCAGAATCTGGCCACCGAGGGCCGCCTCGTGATGCCAGCCGAGGGCCGGTACAAGGCTGAACTGCGGCTGCTTGACGGCAGCATGTACAAAGGAACGGGCGAAGTGACATTTATTGACAGCCAGGTGCAGCCGAGCACTGGCGTCATCAAGGCTCGTGCCGTGTTTAGCAATGCTGACCGCAGCATCATGCCCGGCCAGTATGTGCGCCTGTATATGGAAGGCGACATTCTCAAGGATGCCGTGCTCGTTCCCCAAAAGTGCGTGCTGCTTACCCAGAAGGGTTCGCTGGTCATGGGCGTGGACAAGGACGACAAGGTGTATCCCATTCCTGTTGTTATCGGCGTGTCCGTTGGCGACAAATATCTTGTGCTTGAAGGGCTTAAAGGCGGCGAACGCATCATCAGCGAAGGCATGATCAAGGCCCGCCCCGGTTCTCAAGTGAGCATAATGCCTTCAGGGGGCCAGCAGCCCCAGGAAGGCGCGGCCAAGAAGTAGGTTAAATATGGCTGTTTCCACAAAGCCGAATTTCTTTTTGCGAAGACCCATTCTTTCTGCGGTCTTGTCCATTGTCATCACCCTGGTGGGTGCGCTGGCCATGCGGGCGCTGCCTATTGCGCAGTATCCCGATCTTGTGCCGCCTACCGTCAACGTCAGCGTGGTCTACCCCGGCGCTTCGGCAGAAACCATTGCCTCCACCGTGCTGGCCCCTCTGGAAGTGAACATCAACGGCGTGGAAAACATGCTGTACATGACTTCCACGGCGGCCTCGGGTTCGGGATCGGGCAGCATCAACGTATACTTTGCGTTGGGGTCCAACCCCGACATGGCGCTTGTCAACGTCAACAACAAGGTCAATCTGGCCCAAACGGTTCTGCCTGAAGCGGTGCGCCGTCAGGGTGTCAGCGTGCTCAAACGTTCGCCAGCCATGTTGCTGGTGTTTTCGTACTTTTCGCCCGATGGCCGCTTTGACCAGGTCTATATCAACAACTGGGCCCAGATTAACGTTGTGGACGCCCTCAAGCGTGTTGAAGGCGTCGGCGACGTAACCATTTTCGGTAGCATGGACTATGCCATGCGTATCTGGCTGCAGCCGGACAAACTTGCCAAGTACGGCGTGTCTGTCAATGAAGTTGCCGCAGCCATTCAGGAGCAGAACTCCCAGTACGCTCCCGGGCGTCTTGGCGAAATGCCTTCTCCTGATTCTACGCAGCTTACCTGGCAGATTGACGCCCAGGGCCGCCTGGTGACGCCGGAAGAATTTGGCGAGATCATCGTGCGTCACGGGCCTGACAGCGCCATGCTGCGTCTCAAGGACGTGGCCCGCGTTGAGCTGGGCGGCAAGGACTACAGCGTTACCTCCCGGTACAACGGCATGGTAGCGCGTATGGGCGCGGTTTACCTGTTGCCCGGCGCCAACGCCATTGCCACGGGCGACCGTGTATTGGACAAGCTGGCCGAAATCGGCACCACCATGCCAGACGGCCTTGACTATACCATTCTCGTGAACACCAACGACTTCGTGCTTGAATCCATTCACGAAGTTATCTCCACCCTGGTGGAGGCAATGATTCTGGTGTTCATCGTGGTTTACGTTTTCCTGCAAAGCTGGCGGGCCACCATTATTCCCTGCATAGCCGTTCCCGTGTCCATTATCGGCACTTTCGCCGGTCTGTACGCTTTCGGCTATACCATCAACACTCTGACGCTTTTCGCCATGGTGCTTTCCATCGGCATCGTGGTGGACGACGCCATCGTTGTGCTGGAAAACGTGGAACGCATCATGACCTCGGAGCATCTGCCGCCCAAGGAAGCCACAGCCAAGGCCATGAACGAGGTCACGGCCCCCATTGTGGCTATTGTGCTCGTGCTCTGCGCCGTGTTTATTCCGGTGTCGTTCATGGGTGGTTTGGCAGGGCAGATGTATAAACAGTTCGCCATCACCATTTCGGTGTCGGTTGTGCTGTCGGGCGTGGTGGCACTGACGCTTACGCCCGCTCTCTGCGCTTTGCTGCTCAAGCCGCACAGCCACGACTACAAGCCCCTGAAAGGCTTTGTATGGTTTAATAAATTCTTTGACGGCGTGACCAATGGCTACGTGGGTGTGGTCAACTTCCTCAAGGCGTCCAGTATGCGCGCCTTGCCGTTGTTTGCCCTCATGATCCTCATCTGCGTGCTGCTGTTCAGGGTGGTTCCCGGTGGTCTCGTGCCCAACGAAGACCAGGGCTACATTCTGGGTATGGCCATTCTGGATGAAGGCGCTTCGCAGCACCGTACTACGGCTGTCAACAAGGTTCTCACCGATTTCATGCTTAAAAACCCCGCCGTGCAGAGCATGGGTACCTTGTCGGGACTGGATATCACGTCTCTTTCCGTCAAGAGTAACTACGGCACCTTCTTTGCCCTGCTTAAACCCTGGGGCGAGCGCAAGAGTCCCAACATGTCTTCGGACGCAGTACTGCAAACCGTTGGCGCGGTTACAGTCATGCAGCCCGAAGCTGTCATTATGGGTTTTGCTCCGCCGCCCATCAGCGGCATGAGCACCACGGGCGGCTTTGAAGGGTATATCCAGATGCGCGGCACCGGCAATCTTCAGGATCTGGAAAGCCAGACCAACAAGCTGGTGCAGGAAGCTATGGCTGTGGATGCTGATGGCAAACGCAAGTACCCGGCCATCGGCATGCTGCGCAACCTGTTCTCCACTGGCTCGCCCCAGCTTTACGCCAATTTGGACCGTGAACGCTGCAAGGATATGGGCATAAGCATCAGTGACGTGTTCACGGCTATGGGCGGCACCTTTGGCGGCGCATACGTGAACGACTTCAACTACATGGGCCGTACCTTCCAGGTGCGTTTGCAATCTGAGGCCCAGTACCGCTTGTTGCCCGAAGATCTGGGCGACGTGTATGTGCCCAATAACAAGGGCGAAATGATTCCCCTTACTGCGGTCATGACCCTTGAGCGCCGCACCGCCCCGCAGGTGGTCGAGCGCTATAACGTCTTCCCGGCGGCCCATATCATGGGTGCTCCTGCCCCCGGCTTCTCTTCGGGGCAGGCACTCAACCAGATGGAAGCCGCGGCCAAGGCCATACTGCCTACCGACTACAGCCTGGGCTGGGTGGGTTCGGCCCTTCAGGAAAAACTGGCAAGCACGGATACAACGACCATCTTTGTTCTGGCCCTCGTCATGGTCTTCCTGATTCTGGCGGCTCAGTATGAATCGTGGTCCTTGCCCCTTTCGGTGCTCACGGCCGTTCCCTTCGGCGTGTTTGGCGCGCTGCTGGCCACTTGGGCCCGCGGGCTTTCCAATGACGTGTACTTCCAGGTCGCCCTGGTGACTCTGGTGGGCCTTGCGGCCAAAAACGCCATTCTTATCGTGGAATTTGCGGTAGAAGCATGGCGTGGTGGCCGTAGCCTTGACGCGGCGGCGAGCTTTGCCGCACGCCTGCGTTTCAGACCCATCATCATGACCTCCCTGGCTTTTATTCTGGGCTGCGTGCCCTTGGCTATCAGCACCGGCGCTGGCGCTAACAGCCGCCATGCGCTGGGCACGGCGGTTATCGGCGGCATGCTGGCGGCCACATGCATCGCAACGCTCTTTGTGCCTTACTTCTTTAAAATAATTATGCAGTTGTCCTTGAAGATTCAGGGCAAGACGGATCCGAACGCCGGAAAAGACGGTACCGGTAATGAACAGGAGGATCTATGAGTTCCATCAGTAATGCCGGACGCATGAACCTGGCCGGGGCCATTCTTGCCCTGTCTGTGTGCGCGCTTTCGGCCTGCTCATTTGCGCCGCGCTATGAGCGCCCCGAAATGGACATGCCGAGCCAGTGGCGCAATGTCGAGGCGGGGGCAGCCCCGCTGAACACTGACTGGTGGACCCGTTTCAATGATCCGGTATTGACCGCTATGGTGGACGAGGCCCTGAAGAACAATCAGGATCTGGCCGAATCTCTGGCCAAGATTGACTCGGCTGCATCACAGGTGGGCGTTGCCACGGCGGACCTGCTGCCTTCAGTCAGCGGTTCGGCCTCATCAGTGGCCGCTGGCGCTTCTGAAAAAACGCCCAATACCATGCCGTTCAATCAATCTGGTCTTTCCCGCACCACGGCCACCAATCAGGCAGCGCTCAACGCTTCCTGGGAGCTGGACCTCTGGGGCAAATACCGCAACAACTATACTATGCTCAGCGACGTGCTCATGAGCACGGTCATCGGCCACGAAGCCCTGCGCCTTTCAGTGGCGGGGCAGACGGCACAGGGCTATTTTGCTCTGCTGGCTCTGGATATGCAGCTGGATACGGCCCGGCGCACCCTCAAGACCCGCGAAGATGCCTTCAGCATCTACACGAGCCGCTACAAGCAGGGCGACATCACCGAGCTTGACTGGCAGCGTGCCCGTGCCGAGGTGGAAACCGCCCGCGCCCAGGTGCATACCAGCACTGTATCCGTAGACAAGGCCGAGGCTGGTCTGGCGGTTCTGCTTGGCCGCTCGCCCCGTGATATTATGGAACGCGGCATGCCGCGCGGCAATGCCATTGGCATGCTGCCTTCGCCTCCTGTGGTTCCCGAAGGCCTGCCTTCGGACCTGCTGCAGCGCAGGCCTGACGTGCGCGCTTCCGAATTCACGCTGATGGCCTACAACGCCAATATCGGCGTGGCCCGCGCCCAGTTCTTCCCTTCCATCTCTTTGACGGGCATGCTGGGTACGGTCAGTTCCGCTGTGGGCAGCCTCTTTACTGGTCCCGCCGGAGCCTGGAGCTACGGTGTCAGCGGTTCAATGCCTTTGCTGGACTTTGGCCGCACCTGGTACAACGTCAAGGATGCCGAGGCGCGTAAAAACGCCTCCATCGCAGTATACCGCAAGACCGTGCAAACGGCGTTTCAGGACATGCGCACTTCTTTGACTGCCCAGCGCGAAGCCGACGCCATTGTGCGCAGCATGCAGATTCAGGTGGAAAGCCTGCGCCGCGCCACGACAATCGCCCGGCTGCAGTATGATAACGGCTACACCGACTACCTGACCGTGCTGGATGCCGAGCGGCAGCTCTTTGCCGCAGAATTGCAGCTGGCCTCTGCTCTGCGTGACCGCCTGAACAGCGTTGTCAGCGTGTGCATGGCCCTTGGCGGTGGTTGGAACGATCCTGGCGCAAGCCCCAGCTTCCCCGTGGTCAGCACGGAGAAACTGCTTGAACAGGAAACCAGCACCGGATCTTTGGGTAAAGCCCCTGTTTCCGGCAAGGCTGCGGCGCAGCCCGTGAAAAAGCAGCCCTCGGGTCAGGATCAGGCCAAGGGCGGCGTAAGCCTGTAAAAACCTAAAAATAATTTCCTTGTGCTGATTTTGTAAAAATTCGCGCAAGGAAATAACCTGCTTAGCTTTGCAAGCCCCCTGGCAATTGTCAGGGGGCTTTTTTTATCCAAAAATTGCAGATTGGAAGAAGACGTTCAGGAATCAATAGCCTGCTTTTTCTGCGCGTTGCGTGGCTCGTTTGGCACGCAACGCCGCGCCAGTTGAGTGTGTTTTTTGATGCCGCACGAAACTTTACATATTTGATCTACTATCGTAAGAGCAACTATGGACAAGTCAGTGTACATCGTTGTTTTCCTGCTCTGCGCGTTGCTGGCGGCCCCGTTGCCGTCATCCCACGCTGCTGACGCCGTTGTGCAGGGGCAAAAAGCCCAGGTGGCTGACAAAGCGAAAAAAGGCACGCCCACTACTGATAAAAACCTGAAGTTCAAGCAAGCCTCTTCTGCCAAAACCGTATCTGTAAAAAAACAGAAGAACGGACTTCATGCCCGCGAATGGAGTTTCAGCGAGGGCAGCAGCCGCGATGCCTGGCAAAATCAGGGTATGCCTACCGATAATTTGCAGGGGCGCGCCGTGGGCAGCCCGGTACCGAAGGATATCGCTCCCGACAAGGCTGTAAACACATCCAAGGGCATAGACAGCGCCCTCAGTCAGGCTGAAAAAAGCCGCAAAAAATTACCCCTCGCTTTGAGTGTGGACGATGAAAGTTCCTCCTGGCGTGAAACCGGAACCAGCGAGCTCTCGCCCGATGAAAATCTGAATATGGAAAGCCGTCATGTGGTGCGGGCCTACGCTGACACGGCTGTAAGCGAGGACCTGAATATAGGTCTCGGGCCGGAACTCATACTCAGAAACGAACAGCGCGAGCGTCCTTCCAACAATAAGCAGCCTGATTCCGTCCTGGGCATGGGCATGCAATTCAAATTGGATTTTTAAAAGAACTGCTTCAATATGCATGGCAAGGGCGGCACGCTGCAACGCAACGTGGATTGTGCCGGAATTATTTCCCGGCAGATCGGCAACGTTGAAGTATGAAGTATTTCATCGTTAATCTGCTCAAGATATTTGGGTTTGAGGACAAGGGGAGCGGCCCTTTTCGCTCTGTCTGGTACGGAAAGTACACGGCAGGATGAAAAGGGCCGCTTGGCGTATCAATCAAAAATGACCATAGAAAAGGCTTGCTGGCTGTCGGGACAAGCCGTTTTGATAGGGGAGTAGCCGTCCCTCTGCATGCGTCGGTATTCTGGCGCAAATTCTCATTAAGCCGCCATTCTTCAGCCGGACTTGCCATGTGTGTGGGCACAACTCTTTGCAATGTCATGTCTTTGAAGGCTTGGCACCGTACTTGCTTTTCTTCTTGCGCGGCGACAGCTCGGCTGGTTGAAGCGGTTTCTGTTTGAAATCCTTTGGCAGCTGAATACAAAGACGCCCACACAAAGCCGAGAGTGGCACTCTATGTGCTGGTAGCGGCAGCGTGAGAGTTTTGAAGCTTTGAAAATGCATGTTTTCAAAGCTAAATGCTCCAGGAGGAATACATGGCGCTTTCAAATTTTCTTATCCGTCCACCCACTGAAGCCCAGCAGAATCAATCTGTAGGCCAGCGCCGCGCTGCGTCCGCGACTGCACCGGGCGGATCCAGCTTTGCTGCGGTAATGCAGGGTCAGGCACGTCAGGCAGAAGATGCCGCGCAGCCGCAGCAGGTTGCGCAAAATCAGGGGGCACAAGCGCCCGCTGCGGCAGGCATGCCCGTCAACTTTACCAGTGGGCAGATGCCAGCGCGCAATATGGTGCTGGCCGGGCGCAGCCCCAGCGACCTTATGCGAACTCAGGTTTTCAACAAGGCCCAGACTGACCTGCGCCAAACGCAGGCTATCGAAGGGCTGATGCAAAGCGTGAGCGGCGGCGGCTCCACCTTGGACTTGGCCCGCAGCATGGGCACGGCCCGGCAGCTGCGTTCAATGACAAGCGCCATTGGCGATAAAATGGGCGGCCTCAGTGTTTCTGATTTTATCCATTCCCGCACGCAGGGGCAAAGCAAGCCGCGTCAGGCTCGCAGCAAAGCCAGCGCAGAAGAAATGGAAATGGGCAAGCTTTCAGCCCAGTTTGAATCTGGCCGGGACGGCGTTGCCGCTGTGGGGTATGACCGCAACGGCGGCACTTCCTATGGCAAATATCAGGTTTCGTCGCGCGCGGGCAGCCTTGGGGATTTTCTCGATTTTCTGGACAACGAAGCCCCGGATATTTCCAAACGGCTGCGTGCGTCCGGGCCGGGGAACACGGGCAGCCGCAAGGGCGCCATGCCCGATACGTGGCGGGCCATTGCCAGTGAGCAGCCCGAGCGCTTTGAAGACCTGCAGGAAGCCTATGTGCGTGAAAGCCATTATAAACCCGCTGTGGAGGCCATAGCGCAGCGCACCTCCCTTGACGCGGACAAACTCTCCACCGCTGTGCGCGAAGTTATCTGGAGCACGGCGGTGCAGCACGGGCCCACTGGAGCGGCGCGCATTTTCGCCCGTGCAGATGGCATGAGCGGCAGCCCCAATGATCCCGGCTATGAACGTAAGCTTATCACCAATGTGTACAAGGTGCGCTCCGGCCAGTTCGGCTCGTCAACCAGCGAAGTGCAGGCTGCTGTGCAGAACCGTTTTCGCCAGGAACGAACTTTGGCGCTCAATCTGCTTGATGACGGCCACAAATCCAATCTGGCCTGATGTATGGCCTATAATGCATGAATACTGCCGCGCCTATTTCTCCCAGTACGCCGTGTGACTCTGCTTTGCCCGTTTGTGGCAAGGGAGAGGGCGATGGCGTCATTGTCATCAACCTGACCCGGTTCGGCGATTTGCTGCAAAGCCAGCCTCTTGTGCACGATCTGCACAGGGCTGGCTTGCGCGTGGGGCTGGTTTGTCTTGAAAACTTCGCTTCCGCGCTTCCGCTTTTGTGCCATGTTGAAAAAGCCTGGCCCCTGCAAGGCGCACGTCTTATGGCAGATGTGAACGGCAACTGGCGGCAGGCAGCCTTGAGTTTGCTGGGATTTGTTCACCGTATCCGTCAGGAGATGCCCGGCGCACGCGTAATCAATCTTACGGCAACGCTACCTGCCCGTTTGCTGGCGCGTATGTTGGCCGTAACGCCAGAAAGTATTTCGGGTTTCAGCATGGACGAAGAGGGGTTTGGCTTCAGCGGGGGCATCTGGACCTCGTTTCTGGCCGGGACTGTGCTGCGCCGGCTTAATACGCCCTTCAATCTGGTGGACACCTTTCGCATGGTGGGCGCGCACGCTTTGTCTGTGTCGGAAAGGGCGCGGGCATTTTCTGGGCAGACGCAAAATACGTCGCCAAATCCGTTACCCAATTCGTTGCCAAATTCGCTACAAAATTTCGGGCTGCAAACGCCGCCAGTCAGCGATATGGACTTTGCCCGCGCTCTGCTGGAAGAGGGCGCTGCCGCGTCTGGTGCGGCCAGCCACAAGGGGTATGTGGCCATGCAGCTTGGCGCCAGCGAGGCCCGACGGCAATGGCCCGTGGCTTCATTCGCCGCATTGGGCGACAGGCTGTGGCGCGAGGTCGGGCTTTGTCCTGTTTTGCTGGGTAGCCCGGCGGAAACATCTCTTGCTGCCGAATACATGCAGGCCGCCGGATGCCCGTACATAAACGCCGTGGGGCAGACCAGCATATCACAGCTGGCGGCTTTGCTCACCCAATGCCGTCTGTTGGTCACCAACGATACGGGCACGATGCATCTTGCTGCCGGACTGAAAATTCCTTGTCTGGCGATTTTTCTGGCCACGGCCCAACCCTGGGATACTGGCCCCTACCTGTCAGGTTGCTGCTGCCTCGAACCAGCCATGACCTGCCACCCCTGCGCCTATGGGCGTGCCTGCCCGTATGAACATGCTTGCCGCGAAGCCATTAGCGGTCAAAGTGCGGGGGATCTTGTTCTTGGGTGGCTTGTTACGGGAAGCTGGGATGCAGCGCTCAAAAAGAACAGCCAAATAGGCAGTGAGGCGCGTGTATGGCTGACGACAAAGGACAAGTATGGCTTTGCCGACCTGCGTTGCCTTTCCGGGCATGAAGGCGAAGACCGCAGCCTGTGGCTGTACAAGCAACGCATTTTTTGGCGTCAGATCCTTGACTCCCTGGAAGGTGAGCGGCCTGCTTCGCATGCATACACAGACGCCGTCGATGACAGTGCCCGCGCCTTGGCGGATGCCGGATCGGCAGCGCATCTGTGCCCCGCAAGAGAGGCTGAAGAAGCCCCGGCGTTCAGCCTGGCCTTTGCCGAGAGCGTAAGAGACTGCCTGACGCAATCGCTGAATTTACTGAACTTGTTGGAAGAACAGGGCGGTCTTGTGGGTAGAAGCGTCACGGCAGGCCAGTTGTTTTTGCGGAATTGTGAACGGCTGCAAAATCTGCTGGACGCGAACTTGGCGTTCACTGCTCTGGGTGGTTTCTGGCGCGAACTGCGTCAGCAGCGCGGCGGGCATATGGACGAGCTTATGGATTTGATCCGCCAGTTGAAAGGTAGTCTAACACTCTTGAAACAAACACTATAAATAAAATGGCATGTAGTTTGCTTTTAATTTGTGTCGCAGATTGACGGCAATTTATTCCCTATGGGGAGTAGGAGGGACAACCATGATTATTGTTGATGGAAATAAAAGTTCCAAGACCATAGCTACTTTTGACAACCTGGAACAGGCGCTGACCACCTTGATGCAGGAAGAAAGTCTGGAAGGCCGTGTTATCACGGATGTTCTGGTAAACAACGAAGCTTTTTCTGAAATCTATCCCCATCAGGCAGAAGATATCGCCTGCGATTCCATTTCGAGCTTGGAGATCCGCTCTGTGCCCAGTAGCGAACTGGCCGTGGATATCGCTGGCGAAATGGACAAGGTTGCCCGGATGATGGGGCACGGGGCGCGCGAAGTTTCGCGCCTGTTCCGTGAGTCGTCGGACACCGACGCGCTTGAACTTTTTCAGGATCTGCTGGATGTCACACGCGATTTCATGAATATGCTTGGCGACCTGCGCCAGCGGTACGCCGATGAGGAAGCCCCGGAATTCTCTGAAAAAACGGATAAGCTTTCCAACCTGCTTTCTGAAATGAGCGATGCTCTGGAAAATGAAGACTGGATTTTGCTGGCTGACTTGCTGGAGTATGAATTTTTGCCCATCTGCACCGATTGGGGGCAGGTTAGCGAGCGTCTGCGCGAAAAGATCATCAAGCGCGTTGCCCAATAGGGCGGCAAGGAGCATTTATGGCTCATGGAATTTGCTTGCTGGACCAGGCACTTGACCTGGCCATGCAGGAGATGGCTGCACTTGAGGACGGTGCGTATGAGAAGGCCGTGGAACTGGCTGAAAAACGCAACGAAGTCACCAGTATGGCTTGGCATATGCTTGAAAGCGGCAGTGTCGAAGAATACCGGGGGCACCTTGTTGAACTCAACCGCGTGCAGGAACATCTGACCAGCCTTGCTACTCAGGCTCGCGATTCCTTGCGCCAGGATCTGCAACGTTCCCGTCGTGAGCGTCAGCGTATGAGCGGCTACCATCAGGCCATTGGTCAAGCCCTGCAGTAGAACGAATGAGTATGTTTGTGTAATTGAGGGCTTGCGCTGTAAAACGGCGTATGCCCTTTTTTACGGCTATATTTTATCAACAAGCGGCCTTTTTCATGCCGGTCGAGCGCGTAAGAACGCACAGCCGGCATGAAAAAGGCCGCTTGCTTGTTGGCTGGCAAAATGGTCACTGTAAGGGCAGCTCAAGGAGCGGCCCATTTTTTGTTTGAGTTTTCAGCGGTTCAATGACAAAAAAGTATACTAGTTGGCAGATTTTGTTTTTTGCAAGCCGATCAGATATATGATTTTACTGGCAAAGTCATATTGGCCGGGCGCTCTATGTTTACTATTGCCTTCATTACGCTTAGGTTGACATAATTTTTTATATAGCTTGCCTGTGATTTCATGCTTTAGAGATGTGCCCATTTTCAATGGAGACTGCTCAAGTGGCTTCACAGAATCGTTTTCTTTTACTGAGGAGTTTAGCGATGGAAAGCCAGTACTGGAAGCTCGACCCAGACTTGAAATACCTGCAAGTCTACTCGATGAAAGAAAAAATACTGGGTCTTTCAGAAGGTGATCTGGTTGGAAGGTCCTTTTTGGACTTTATGAATCCCGATGATGCCGACAAAATTCGTGACGTGTTTTACAGCAAAGAAAAAAAGCCCCTTTCCTTCTCGCATGTGGTCGTGCGCTATGTCTCCATGCGCGGTTTTTTACTGGTTATAGAAATAAGCGGCGTTCCCATATTTGATGAAAACAACGTGTTTCTGGGGTTTCAGGGCACGGAAAAAGATCTGGCGGCCATTCCGATTCAAACTGATGAAAAAGATGCTCCGCAACTTGAATTGATATTTGGGCTGGCCCCCATTGCCATTTGCGCAGTTGGCCGGGATGGCCGGCTGCTGGCCGTAAATGCCAAATATGCAGATTTGTTTGGCAGCTCTTTGATGTCGCTGATGGGCATCAAGGTTGCAGATATAGATGAGGAAAGGGGTGAGAAAATTGTTCAGGATTTCAAGCATCTTGATGCTGGTGTATCCGTTCCTGACCATGAAGTGAGCATCAATAACAGAGACTATCTTGTCTCTGTTACCCCGATTTCCAGCGCAACCAGTTCGGTGGTGGCTATCTGCGTTGTTCTTCTGGACATTACAGAGAGAAAACGTCTTGAGCGTGTGGTGGCTGTGGCCAACCAGCGACTTGCTGAAATGAACACCAGAGATTACCTCACAGGGGCATATAACCGAAGATATTTCGATGAGTTCCTGACCCGTGAATTGCTGAGCCTGGGGCGTACTGGCGGTTGCCTTAGCGTGGCATTCATTGATGTGGATTTTTTCAAACGCTACAATGATGTGTATGGGCACCTTGCAGGTGATCATTGCCTTATCAGTGTGGTCAAGGCCATGACGGAAGCTCTGTTGCGCGCCACTGACTGCCTGTTTCGTTATGGGGGCGAGGAATTTGTTGTTGTCATGCCTGGCACGGACGAGGCTGGCGCACTCGCCATTGGGGAACGTCTTCGAGAGTCTGTCTACGATCTAAATATTCCGCATTCAGAAAATTCGTGGGGGCGGGTTACTGTCAGTATTGGCTTGCGAACCATTGAAGCAGCCTGCGCCTACTGTAACATGAATACCAGCGACGAGATAATCAAGGCCGCGGATGAAGCCCTTTACAGGGCCAAGGCAAGCGGAAGAAATTCCATAGCATCCTCCAGTCAGATATGCACGCCAGGGGGAAATTAGCCTGCTGCTGATTTGTCATAAAGAGTAGCAGCACAGCTCGCGGGCCGATTTTTTTAGTGCAAGAGTCTTCACAAGTTGCCGATCAAATATGGCAATAGGTTCATCGGGCGGGTAAATGCATAATCGCTGGGTGCAATAACTATTTTTGGGGCAGCAATTTTTTAGATTTTGGGCTTTAAGATATTTTATTAGCGAGTAGTAATATTAAATGACAGATAGTATTACGTTTATGATAAGCAGGTGTGATTCCTAAAATGTATAACATGCTTTGACGAAAACAATTTTCTAAATATTTTATGTAAGGTGAAGTAAGAATCTTTGTTTCTGCTGTAAATATGGAATATACATTCTTTTCAATGAAGAGGATGTATATTTTTTTATTCTTCATCATCTATCAGTAAAGCCAAAATAAAATGCCGCTGCCATGTATGAGCAAGAATACATGCATCACGCCAGGGCTATGCATTATATTTACTATTTCATCGCGGGCGCATATTTTAACAGAATATCCATGCGTAATTTCGGTTTTCACCGTATGCATAGCGAGCGCTACGTTCGGTTATGGCTATTCCAATGGGGCCACAGAGATTGTTTTTCTATGATGAGGTTCAGTTATGGAAAGCAAGGCGTGGAAGATCTGTCCTGAGTTGAAATATCTTCGGGTTTGTTCAGATAAAGAAAAAATGCTGGGTCTGCCGGAAGGTGGACTGATTGGAAAATCCTTTCTGGATTTTATGGAGCCCGAAGAGGCCAGCAGGACACGCCAATTTTTTTACGGCTCCGGCGGGGAACCTCGTTCTTTTTCCCGTGTGGTCGTGCGCTATCTTTCCCCAGACGGATTTTTGCTTGTTCTGGAGATCAGCGGTGCTCCCGTGTTTGATGCGGGCGGTATTTTTGTTGGATTCGAGGGCGAGGACCGTGATATTGCCGCAATACCAACCAATATTGCCGGAATAGATCTCCCGCAACTGGAACAGATATTTGGCATGGCCCCAATTGCAATCTGCGCCGTTGGGCGCGATGGGCTGCTGCTGGCTGTAAATGCCATGCATGCGGCTTTATCGGGCCGATCACTGATGTCTTTGATTGGCGTCAAGGTCGGGGATCTGCACCCTGAAAGCGGGCAAAAAATTATTCAGGATTTCAAGCTGCTTGATGCGGGTGGGCATGTTCCCGATCATGAAGTTGTTATCGTGGATAGAGATTACCTCGTTTCTGTTACACCAATAGCCAAAGAATCTGGAAAAATTATAGCTATTTGCGTTATTCATTTGGATATTACCATACGAAAGCGCTTGGAACTTCAGGTGGCTGTGGCCAACCAGCGCCTTGAGGAAATGAATGCCAGGGATTACCTCACTGGGGCATATAACCGCAGATACTTTGATGAATTTCTCACCCGTGAGGTATTGAGTCTGGGGCGTACTGGCGGCTGTCTTGGCGTGGCATTCATTGATGTGGATTTTTTTAAACTTTTCAATGACGTATATGGACATCTTGCAGGGGACCACTGTCTGGCCAGTATCGTCAAGGCCATGACAGGGAGCCTGTTGCGCTCCACTGATTGCCTGTTTCGCTATGGAGGCGAGGAATTTGTTGTGGTCATGCCCGGCACGGACGATGCGGGCGCAATGGTCATAGCGGAGCGGCTTCGCAAGGCTGTCTATGATCTCAATATTCCGCATTCTGAAAGCCCGTGGGGCCGGGTGACCATCAGTATCGGGGTGAGGGCCATTGAAGCCGTGTGCGCCTACTGCGAAATGAGCACCAATGAGGAGATTGTCAAAGCTGCGGATGAAGCCCTGTACAGAGCTAAAGCCAACGGGCGTAATGCCATAGCATCTTCTAGTCAGATATGCGCCTATGAGCAGGGGCCTCTGTAGAAAAACTGCCATAATTTTTTGTCCCCAACCTCATCGACGCTTCGCTGGGCGAAGAGGCTGTGAGCCTTGGCGGCTCAGCCGATATAATAGCAATGCCCACGCAGTAAAAACTACTGCGTGGGCATTTTGTATCAATAGAGCAGATTAACTTTGAAATGTATTGGATTTCAAGGCTGTCATTTTGCCAAAATGCGATTCTCGGCAGAATCCACGCCGCGTTGCGGCGCGCTGCATCCTTGTGCAGCGTTAGAGCATTTAAATTTTTTCAAAGTTAAAATGCTCCAGCCCGCCGCTATCTATTTCTTCACTTCAACCCAGATGGGGTTGGTGACGGCGTAGCGGCCTTTGCCATCCATTACAACAAAGTTGTACCAGGTGTCCTTTTCAGGGGTAGCCTCAAAGCTGTAGGCCACGGCGTCTTTGGTGTCATTGAATTCTTTTTTGCCCACAGGTTTGCCCTCGCTGTACACCTCAATGCTTTTCAGGCCGTGAACGGCTTGCAGTTCGGCGTTCAGCGTGATGGCTTTTCCGGCTGTTACGGTTTTGGTGGAGCCGAACATGCTGTCGCTGCCGGGAGTGATGATGGGCCCCATAGTAATGTAGCTGTTTCCGGCCTTGAGGGCTGCCATGTAGGACTTGGAGGTCACTTTGCCGTCAACGTGTGCGTACGTTCTGATGATGCCGGGATAGAGAATGGACGTCACGTCGTGCTGGTCAGAGCCAGAGCTGAGATAGATTTTTTTTCCTTTATTCCAGTAGGCCATAGCGGCATCAAGAGCGCGCTTGTCCATATTCTTGGGATCTTTCAGGTCAATGGTCGACTGGATTTCAAGCAGGTCAAAGTCATCACTGCCCGGGGCGTGGCCGCCCTTTACGCCGTCACGGTTATGCAGGAAGCCGTAGTCGGTGTACGGGTGGTTCATGACGACAAGAGCGCCCATGGCGTGCCCGGCCTTGATGATTTCCGCAGGAGTAAGGTCTGGGGATATGGGCTTTTGCTTGTAATCTGCCCCAAGAATGCCCCAGTGCCCCCAACCGGGAGAAACTTCAAGGCTGGAAAGGAAGGGATTGCCCGTCGTGTGCGCCAGCTTATCCATTTCTGCGTTATTGGCCACAGAGTCGTGGTCAGACACGGCAAGACAGACCAGGCCGGCAGCCAGCTGACCCTTGTGCAGTTCCTTGATGGGAGTTGCGCCGTCGCCAATGTCCGAGTGCTGATGGATGTCGGCACTGTACCATTTTCTGCTGGAAGTCTGAATGGCAGTGGGAATGGTGATGGTCTTTTTAAGTATTTCTTTGGGCTTGACGGTTTGCTTGACCACTACGGGCAGACTTTCAAAGTCGCTGCCGTGGGTGATGGTAAACGTCAGTTCGTTTTCGGGCGCAGGAATGTCCGCACGGATTTCATGCGTCTTGGGATCAGAAAAAAATACTGTTCCGCCAAGGGTTTTGACGGTTGAGGTTGTGCCGCCAACCTTTATCTTGGCATGAACGGGCTCGCCTTTTTCGTTGACCACCTTGAAAATGGCCTTGGCTCCATCCTTCACCGAGAATTGAACTTTCTGGTCAGCCGCAAGCGCCATCAACTGGCTGTTCGAGGGGGTATAGCCCTTGGCTTCGACGTGGGTACTATAGTTGCCCTGTGGAAGCTTCATTGAGAAATTGCCCTTCTCGTCAGTCATTTTCCACACAAGGGGTTGCATGATGTCTTTTTTGACCGCATCAGCGCCGTGGGACTTCACGGTTTCCTTGTATGCGCCTTCTTTGCTGATGATGACAAAAGCGCCGGGAACCGGTTTGCCGCTGCTGTCTTTAACCTGGCCCTGCACAAGGGCAAAGGGCAGCGCGGGGTCTTTTTCCTGATAGCGTTCAAGTATGGGCGCGGTTTCGCCCTTGTCAATAACGATAATTTCGCCTGTGTATTCGTATGTTTTTCCAGGCTCGATGGTACGCAGCACATACAGGTCTTTGTAGCCGCTGGAACCCTTGTAGGCGTTGGCGCCGTCAACCTGCACGCCGACAGCATAGTCCTTGCCGTAGGTGACGATAAAGTCGCCAAAGCGTTCCTGCACGTCTTTATCCGCTCCAACGGCAATGCCCGTGGCCTTGAGGTCGGGGTAGTAGCCAAAGGGGCCGTACATGCTGGCGGCAAGGGTGCTCAAAGAGTAGCCGCTGTACATGTTTTCGTAGGGCTCATTGCCTGCAGGGTTGTGGACTGTGGTTTTAAGGCCAATGTAGTTTTTATTCGCTTCAAGCGTGTACTGGATGGTGACACTGAGGGGAAGGGTATGCCCCTTGGTCCAGTAGCGGCTGTTTACCGTGACCACGATTTTATCTTTTTCCTGCTTGCAAAGGATGTCCTGTGAAGGAACATGCAGCAGGTCTTCATTGTTGTACGATCCGGTGGCAGACCAAAGGTCGTTAAGAAATTCTATGTCGTTGACCAGGTCTGTTCCGAATTTGCCGTCTTTCATGACTGCAATGTCGAGGATGCTGCCGCTGGTCATGTTCCAGTAATTGTTGGAACCAACAGCAAAAGATACAGCAATTTTTCCATTGTAGATGGTGAAATCTTTTTCGTGAATCGCCATGCCCTGATCAATGGGAGTGGCCCCTTTTATGACGCCCAGGGGCAGGGTAGGGGATGTTCCGGCAAAACACACAGCGGGCAGTGTTGTAGTGGCAAGCAGCCCTGCTGTAGCAATAAGGAATTCTCTACGCTTCATTTTGTCTCCTGCAATAGTGTGCAGCCCAGGGCATGCCTTGGGCCGAGAATGCGCCGCGCGGATGTGCTCCATCGTGACAGAAAAATTATTTTTAATTTAGCCAAGCGTAAATTGTACGTCATAATATGCACTAAACGGCCTAGGCAAAAAAAATAGCGAAAATATAACTAAGTTATTCTGTATCTGCTAAAGAACTTCTAATAATCAAATACTATAGTTGTTATGTGAAATATCTTGAGTCCAAGCGTATCTGGCTGCCCACTTGCTTTCCCTCGCTGCTGTGCCGGTATTTCAGAGATACAAAATCCAAAATGTGCAGGACGGGCAAGCATTATTCACAGTGGGTGCGCTATTCATAAAAATGGCAGACCGCACAGGCCGTCTTTTCCTGTAAACAGGCAAATATCAGCAGTTTTTTCATTGCTGATCTGCAAAAAGACGTTCTTTAAGTTTTTAAAGACTAGTTTATCTGCAAGAAAATTCAATAAAAACTTTTTCAATTAGATAATTTTTGATAGAGCATGTGTATATTATGTGATATTCATTAAAAATTTTAACATGGCATTTAAAAGGTTCCAGTATACAGTAATGTTTCAGCCATAAGGAATGCTTTTAAGGTTTTTTATAGTGAAAATGGTTTGTCTGGGTGGTTCAATTGGCAGGATCAGGCATATACCATTGCCAAACAGAATCCGCAGAGTTCAAGCGTTAAAGCCAGGAACTCCGCGGATTCTTATGTGGCAGATGGCGGTGAGATGCAGCATTTTTCTGATGCCGCACCTTTTCAAAACTATTTTCGCAGGAGCCGCAAACCGTTGAACACAACCAGCAGGCTGGTTCCCATATCTGCGAACACAGCCATCCATAAGGTCGCTTGCCCGGCGAATGTCAGCGCCACAAATATGGTCTTGATGCCCAGGGCCAGGCCGATATTCTGCTTGAGCACGCTGGATGTTGCCCGAGAAAGCCGGATAAAGGCAGGAATTTTACGCAGATCGTCGTCCATAAGGGCTACATCGGCGGTTTCAATGGCCGTATCCGCCCCTGCGGCTCCCATTGCAAAACCTATGTCGGCTCTGGCAAGGGCGGGGGCATCGTTAATACCGTCGCCAACCATGCCGACTTTGGTTCCAGTGGAAACCAGTTCCTCAATTTTTTGCAGTTTGTCTTCAGGCAGCAAGCCACCGTGGGCGCGGCTTGTTCCCACTTGGGCGGCAATTGCTTCGGCGGTGTGGGAGTTGTCACCCGTGAGCATTACTGTTTGCACGCCAAGGGCATGAAGTTCTGAAACCGCCTGCTGGCTGGTTTCCTTCACTGTATCAGCCACCGCAAAAACAGCCAGCACCAGCTTGGCGTTGGCAAGCAACACCACGCTTTTTCCCTGCTTTTCCAGACCGGAAAGATGTGCCTCCAATTCTGGCGAACAGAGGCCGAGCTCATCAATCATCCTGTGGTTGACGAGGTAGTAAACCTCCGAACCGACACTCCCTTGAACCCCTCTTCCGGGCAAGGCCGCGAAGTTTTCCACTTCCTGAACAACGACATTATCGTGGATTGCGGCCATCGACAGCGCTTTTGACACGGGATGGTCGGAACGGGCGGCCAGGCTTGCCGCAAGAGACTGGGCACTGGCCGGATCAGCCTCGCCCCAGGGAACGAAATCTGTCTGAACAGGCTTGCCGTGAGTCAAGGTGCCTGTTTTGTCCAGCGCCAGCCAGCGCAGTTTGCGGCCATCTTCCAGGTACACGCCACCCTTGATGAGGATGCCTTTTCTGGCGGCTGCCGCAAGACCGCTGACGATACTTACGGGTGTTGAAATAACCAGAGCGCAGGGGCAAGCAATGACCAGAAGCACCAGCGCCCTGTATATCCAGTCCATCCAGGGCGCTCCGTACGCCAGCGGCGGCACAAGAGCAACGGCCAGGGCCAGAATAAAGACCGCTGGAGTATAGTAGCGGGCAAACTGGTCTACAAAACGCTGCGTCGGGGCGCGGCTCCCTTGAGCTTCTTCAACCGCATGAATGATCCGGGCCAGGGTGGAATCGTCGGCTCCAGCCATAACCCGGTATATGAAGGAACCTGATTCGTTGATGGTTCCCGCGAAGACGGTGTCGCCTGCCGCCTTTTCCACAGGCAGGCTTTCGCCTGTAATGGGGGCCTGATTGATAGCGGAGTGGCCTTCCTCGATCTCTCCGTCAAGAGCGATGCGTTCGCCGGGTTTGACGCGTACCCGGCTCCCGATGGCAACCTGTTTGGCATCCACATCGGCCCAGGTGTTGTCCGGCTGCTGCACGGTGGCTTTGTCAGGCGCAAGTTCCATGAGGCCACGGATGGCGTTTCTGGCACGGTCCAGTGAGCGCGCTTCAATAACCTCTGCCAGCGTGAACAGCACCATAACCATAGCGGCCTCAGGCCATTGCCCAATCAGCAGCGCGCCCGTGACTGCGAACGACATCAGCGCGTTCATATTCAGGTTAAGATTTTTCAGGGCGATCCAGCCCTTTTTGTAGGTGGAAAGCCCGCCAATCAGAATGGCAGCCAGAGCCAGAGCAAGAACTATCGTGGTGTTGCCGGAAGCGAGTTCCACTACTTCGGAGGCCACTGCGGCAGCACCGGCAATGCCCAGCCTGCGCCAGTTGACTGGTGCTGATGTGGAGGCGGGAGCTGAAGATTCCGTGTCCAGCAGGCTTGCCCCCATATCCAGAGATTCAAGCGCGGCAGTGATTGCAGAAAGGGCCTCAGGCTCGTGCACAATTTTGAGCGTGCGCTGGATCAGATTAAAATCAAGGCCGATGATGCCGTCGATAGGCGTCAGCTTGGCACGTATCATCCCGACTTCTGTGGGGCAGCACATTCCGGTAACGGAAAAAAGTGAGGGGATGCCCCTGCCGTCAAACACAGGTTCGGCCTGCATGCCAATGGACGTGAGGGCCTTTTCAACTTCGCCCAGCGAGTCCAGCGAGTGGTGCACGGTAAGCATTCGCTGCATCAGGTTGAACTCAAGCCTGTCAACGCCTGGCATGCCCTCAAGTTTTTTTCTGATCAGGGCTTCCTCGGTAGGACAATCCATATTCTCAATTGTATATGTTGCCCGGTGTAAGGACTGTCCAGACACAGGAGCCAGTGTGGAAGGCTGTGTGGTGGTTCCGCATGAGCAGCAACCGCAAGCAGTTGGGGCAGTAGCGCAGCTCTGGGGCTGATCGGAGCGCGCCGTGGCCGGTTTGATTTCTGACATGTTTTTGAGCATCCTGCTTCTCCTGAAGGAAATGGAATAAGCTGTACTGCCCCGACCGTATACAATCTTGACAAACAAGTAAATGATTGCTTAATTGTTTATTTGAAGGAGGAGACATGCCCGACAAGCTCGAAACAAGCCCCGTCTGCTGCTGCACGATCATCCATCAGGACGTGGTGGATCAGGTGAAAGAAGGACTGTTGCCAGATTCCTCTCTTGGCGAAATGGCAGAGTTGTTCAAATGTCTTGGTGACCCGACGCGGCTCAAGATTGTGTATGCCTTGCTGGCAGCGGAGATGTGCGTTTGCGACATTGGCGCGTTGCTTGAAATGAGCACGCCAGCCATTTCACATCATCTGAAGGTTCTTCGGCAGCTTAAACTGGTTACGTTCAGGCGCTCAGGTAAAATTGTCTATTATACCATCGCGGATGAACATATTTCTCCCATTTTGTCGCAGGCTTTGGCGCACATCAAGGAAAGCGGCAACGGATAGCCGGGGCAGTATTTAGCAGAAAAGTAGGGGTTGGTTGCGTGTTTTCCAAGGTTATAATGCTCCTTGGGATTAAGGGGGGGGCTGCTGCTTGTTGGCTTTTTTGTGTCCGGCGCTTCTCTGGTCGCAACATCGCAGGATGGTTTTTGCCTTTCCTGTCATGAAATGCGTTCCTATAAAGAAGAACTTTCGCGATCGCCCCACGCCAGGGATGCAAACGGCAAGCCCATAGGATGCGCGCAGTGCCACGTTTCCAGTTCTGGCCCGATTTCCATGCTAGAAACAAAAGTTGCCGTGGGTATCAGTTCACTTTGGACGCATTTTACTTCTGAGAATTTGCTTTTGGACCGGTCCGAGATGCGGGAGACGGCCAGAAAATATGTGGCTGACGCCAACTGCCGGGCCTGCCATGAAGATTTGATGCTGAACGCCGCCCAAAGTGGCCCGGTGTCGGCAAAGGGCCAGGCCGCGCATTTGGAATATCTGAAAAAGAATCCCCACCCTGATCGTGGTGGCTGTTCGCGCTGCCACGGCAAACCCGTCCGCAACACCCGCGCCAGAAAGCAAGCTTCACAGATAGAAGTCAAAGGGTGTGTGTCCTGCCACGAGAATATGGCGCACGGTTCATTTTCGGCCAGCAGGGAAAGCGGGTCGGACAGATGAACACGGCAATCGCGGAGCACTGCGGGAACTGTTGTGCGCTCTGGTGATTTCACGCATTTTACACAATCCTTCTCGTCAGGCTACACCAGTTCCTTGTGCCCGCCGTCCAGAGGCATGTCGTCCTTGAGGTTTACGCCGCTCAGTCCTCTGGCAAAGGCTCCCCGCACCAGATAGCTGAGCTTGCGCACACCGTCTTCAATACTCAGGCCCGCCGGGCGCACGTTGGAGATGCAGTTTCGTGCTTCGTCCGTGCAGCCGGGAAAGGGCGCGTATGTCAGATAGACCCCCAATGAATTGGGTGAACTCAGCCCCGGCCTTTCGCCAAGCAGAATGACCACAAGCCTTGCCCCCAGCAGATGGGCGATTTCATCGGCCACAGCTACCCGGCCATATTCGATGAGCGCCACGGGCGTGGTGCTGAACCCTGCCTCAGCGGCCCAGGCCATAAAACTGGCAGCAAAAGGCGCGGCGTTTTCGTGTACGGCGCGGGCGGACAGTCCATCGCTGATGGCGAGGCAAATGTCCGCGCGGTTGTTCGTGCTCTTGTCCATATTGCCGTTCGTGCAGGTGCCTGTGCAGGTTTCTTCGCAACTGTTCGTGTCTGTTGGCGTGTCTTGATGGTTTTTTTCCTGCCCTAGTCTGGCCATGTACTGCTCAAGAAGCGTACGCGAGGCCTCTGAAAGTTTACGGCCTCTGTCAGGGCGGGCCAAAAATTCTTCCTTGTTTGTAGCGGCGCTTTGCAGCTCAAGACACGGCAAACCTTGCGCTTCCAGCGTGTCGCGCAGGTTTTTTATTTCGTAAGGGGTCAGTACGGCGTCCCGCGCTTTGGCGTGGTCCAGACGAAAAGCCAGCCATTCAGCGTGCGGCAGGCTGACTCCACAGCGTCCCAGGGCGATGCGTGCGTCGGTATACCGGCGTAATTCGGCCCAGGGGTCTTCACCCACAGGTGACGCTCCATTGGCGGGGCGGGCGGTTTCCTTGTGTTCCTTCATGCATCCTCCAGACAGCGTCAGCCCATCCGTACTTTTTCTTCCAGCGCGTGCAGTTTTCCGCCGGGCGGCAGCAACGAGCCCTCACAATCATGAATGCCCATTTCTTCAAGCCATTTTTCAAATTCCGGGGCAGGCCGCTTGTTGAGCAGTTTACGCAGATAGGCCGCATCGTGAAACGATGTGGACTGGTAGTTGAGCATGATGTCGTCCGCACCGGGAATGCCCATGATGAAATTGCAGCCCGCCGAACCAAGCAACGTGAGCAGGGCGTCCATATCGTCCTGGTCGGCATCTGCGTGGTTGGTATAGCAGATGTCCACTCCCATTGGCAGACCCAGCAGCTTGCCGCAGCAGTGGTCTTCAAGCCCGGCCCGGATGATCTGCTTGCCGTTGAACAGGTATTCTGGCCCGATAAAGCCCACTACGGTGTTTACCAGCAGAGGATTGAACGGGCGGGCCACGGCGTAGGCGCGGCATTCAATGGTTTGCTGGTCAACGCCAAAATAGGCATTGGCCGAAAGGGCACTGCCTTGCCCGGTTTCAAAGTACATGACGTTGTTGCCCACGGTGCCGCGCTTCAGTTCCAGGGTGGCTTTGTGGGCTTCGTCCAGCATGTTCAGGTTGATGCCAAAGCTGGCGTTGGCTTTTTCTGTTCCGGCAATGGACTGGAAGCACAGGTCAATGGGAGCGCCGCGCTCCACCAGCACCAGAGCGTTGGTTACGTGGGTCAGTACGCAGCTCTGGGTGGGGATGTCGTAACGGGCAATCAGTTCGGCGAGCAGGTAGAGCAGGCGGGTGATGTTCTCAAGGCTGTCAGTCGCCGGATTGATGCCGATAACCGCATCGCCGGAGCCGTAGTACAGGCCGTCAATGGTTGAGGCCAGAATGCCGCGCGCATCATCTGTGGGGTGATTGGGCTGCAGACGGGTAGAAAAATGTCCGCCAAGCCCGATGGTATTACGAAAACGTGTGACCACCCTGCATTTGGAGCCGACAAGAATAAGGTCTTGCAGGCGCATGAGCTTGCTGGCGGCGGCCACCATTTCGGGGGTAAGGCCGGGAGCCAGAGCGGCCAGAGTGTTTGCGTCCGCCTCGTCAGTGAGCAGCCAGTCGCGCAGCTGCCCCACGGTAAAAGAACTCACCGGAGCAAAGGCCTCTGCATCGTGCGAATCTAGGATCAGGCGGGTTACTTCATCTTCTTCGTAAGGGATAACGGCTTCGTTAAGAAAGCGTTTCAGCGGCACATCGGCCAGAGCCATCTGGGCGCGTACGCGTTCTTCGTCCGAAGCGGCGGCCACACCGGCCAAAACGTCGCCCGACCTCAGGGGCGACGCCTTGGCCAGCAGTTCCCGTAAAGGACTGTTGGTGTTCACGGGAGTTTCCTCACTTGAGAATGTTGGGCAGGAACATAGCTATGTTGGGGAATACCATAACAAGCACCAGACTCAGGAGCAGCAGGGACACTACCGGGATGATGGATGAGTAAATGTCCTGCAAGGTTACATCTTTGGGGGCCATAGCTTTCATCAGAAACAGGTTGTACCCAAGCGGCGGCGTCATATAGGCGACCTGGCAGGTAATGGTGTACAGCACGCCGTACCAGATGGGGTCGAAGCCCAGCGATTTGACCAGAGGGATGTACAGGGGAGCCACAATAATGAGCATGGCTGTATCGTCCAGAAACATGCCCAGCAGCAGAAAGGAAATCTGCATGATAATCAGCACGCCCCAGGGGCTGAGGTGCCAGCCGTCCAGAAAGAGCGTCTTGATGGCATGCACTGCGCCCAGGCCGTCAAAAACAGAGCTGAAGCACAGGGCCGCCATAATAATCCACATGAACATGCAGCTCACGCTCAGGGTTTGCAGCAGGGCGACCTTCATGACTTTCTTGGTGAGGCGGCGCTTGGCCCAGGCCGCCAGCGTGGCCACAAGCGCACCCACTGCGGAGCTTTCCACAAGGCTTGCCATGCCGGACAAAAAAGAACCGGTTACGGAAAAAATGATAACCAGCGGCAGCAGACCAGCCCACAGCAGACGACGCTTTTCGGCGGGGCTGATGCTGGCCAGTTCTTCTTTGGAAAGGGCCGGGGCCAACGCGGGATTGAGCTTGCAACGGATAACAATATAGATCGTGAGCATCAGGGCCAGCAGCAATGCGGGGCCGATGCCCGCCAGCCACAGCGTGCTGACAGGCTGGCGGGCTATCATGCCGTACAGTACCAGAACCACACTGGGCGGCATCATGAGACCAATGGTACTGCCAGCCTGAATAATGCCCGAGACCATACGCTTGTCATACCCGCGTTTGAGCATTTCTGGCATGGCGATGCTTGCGCCGATGGCAAGGCCCGCCACACTAAGGCCGTTCATGGCCGAAACGGCCACCATCAGGCCCACCGTGCCAAGGGCAAGGCCACCGGGCAGACCGCCCATCCACACGTGGAACATGCGGTAAAGATCGTTGGCAATGCCGGATTCTGACAAGATATAGCCCATGTAGATGAACAGGGGCAGTGAAATCATCGGGAACCATTTCATCAGGGTGATGCTGGCGTTAAAAGCCATTTGCGAGCCGCCGGTGCCCCACAGCAATGCGCCGGCCACGGCGCCCACAAAGCCAATAGCCGCAAAAACACGCTGCCCTGTGAGCATGAGCAGGCCCATAGAGGCAAACAGAAGAAGGGCTGTGCTTTCGTGCGAAAGCGTAAGCGTGAAGTCTAGCATTTGGGTGAATCCTTTACGGCGCTGGCTTGCACCGGGGAGAGGGGGGAGTCGGCAGAGGCGTCTGGCGTGATTTCAGCGTCAATCAGCAGCCTTTCGGGAACGTTCTCTTCGATGATCAGGCCTCTGGAGCGCGCCAGTGCCTTAAAAAACTCAGAAATTGACTGCAACAGGGTCAGACTTATCCCCACGGCCATGATGATCTTGATGGGCGCCAGGGGGGGAGCCCAGGCAGTATTGTTGTGCTGGTTGAATTCAATGGAGTACCAGGTGCTGGACAAGCAGCCGTACAAAAGAAAGCCCAGGTAGCCCACGAGAAAGATGGAGGTGTACACGTCGGCCTTGGCCTGCTTGCGCCAGGACCAGCGGGCATAAAATACGTCCAGCCGCACGTGCGAGTTGAGCAAAAGGGCAAAGCCGCCACCAAGAATGTAGTAGGCCACCATGCAAAACTGGGCCATTTCCACGCCCCAGATAACGGGCGAATCAAGAAAATACCGCGAAAATGCCGAGTACAGCAAAATCGCCATCATGATGAACACAAAATACAGTACAACGCGCCCCAGAAGGCGGTTAACGGCATCCACATAGCGAATATAGAGCTTGATGAAGCCAGGCATGGTGTTTTCCTTGTAGCGTTGAGTCTATGGACTTTGTACGGGGCGGCGGCGCGCAGGGAGAGGCAGCCCCCTACGCACCACCCTGGTTTTAATACCGGTAGGGACGGCCAGCCGCCTGCATTTCAGCATTGTATTTTTTAAGAATGTCTACGACCTGGGCGCACCGGGCACTTCTTTTTGCGGTTTCGTCCCAGAATTTGTGGGCCGCTGCTTCTACCTGGTTCCATTCCGCATCGGGAATGGAGGTCAGCTCCATCTTGCCGCCAGTGGCGCGGTAGTGGGCCTCACCCCACCAGTACCAGTGCTGGCGATAGTAGTGCGAGCTGTCGCAGGTAAGCTTGAAAAGCGTCTTGAGGTGTTCGGGCAACGCAGCCCATTTTTTGCTGTTGGCAAAGTACGAGCCAATCCATGCGCCGCAGATGTTGTTGGTGAGGTAGTATTTGCACTGGTCTGCCCAGCCGGAGGTGTAAACTTCGGTAATGCCCGACCAGCACACGCCGTCCAGTTCGCCCGTTTGCAGGGCAACCTGAATGTCTTCCCAGGGCAGGGTAACGGGAACAACGCCGAACTGGCTCATGAACTTGCCGCCAGTAGGAAAGGAGAACACACGCTTGCCCTTGAGGTCGGCCAGGCTTTTGATGGGCTTGGTGGTGGAAAAGTTGCAGGGGTCCCATGAGCCAGCGCCAAGCCATTCAACGCCGTCTATTTCGCCATAGGCCTGCCGCCAGATGTCGTTGAGGCCCCAGTTTTCAAACAGGGCGGGGACGTCCAGCGAGTAGCGGGTGGCAAAGGGAAAATACGCGCCGAATATGGCCACGTCGGCCGGGGAAGACATTGAGTCTTCATCGCACTGGGCAGCGTCGATGGTGCCGTTTTGTACCGCGCGGAACAATTCGCTGGTGGGCACGAGCTGGTCAGACGTGTACAGTTCGATAACCATTTCGCCGTTGGCGGCTTTGTTGAAGGCGTCTATCTGCGGCTTGATAACGTGTTCCGCAAGGGCGGAGCCAGCATAGGTCTGCATGCGCCATTTAATGGGAGCAGGGGCCGAGTGGGCTTCCGAAGCCTTCATAACGCCAGCTGTAGCGGCTACAGCCATTGTTGCCCCGATGCCTGCCGTTCTCAAAAAATCCCTACGCTGCATAGTATTTCTCCTGAAAGATTTGTAGCCGCCAGATATTGCGACACCGTATGTGTCCAACCATTGGCCTAAACGTACTACTTGGGTTGTTTTTGGAGATTTTGCAGGTAGCGTGCCATGTGGCTTATAGTGGGAGGAAATTGTTATAATATGCTTATATAAATGTATAAAATATGATTATTGTGAGGGTGGTATCTCGCAAAATTGGAACAGATATGGAAATTTTAAAACAAATTTGTTCTGGTTGCTGTGAAACAAAATCGTACCGCTGGAAAATAAATATAAATAATACGCAATATTGCATTTATTATGCTGAAATAATTTAATTTAATTTAAATATGGGGCCGAAACAATTTTGTATCGCGATACAAAAGAGTAAATGCCGAAACGGGGTGAACAAGCAGTGGGGCGGGGATGGGAAAGCCTACGGGGGAGGGAGCCGTAACGGGGCAGTCCATTTTGGTCACCATGTGCACGGGGATCTGCCTGCGATCAAACTGGGGCCATATCTGCAAAATATATAAAGCGAGCCAATGATGTCAGCTACAGTTATGACGAATCGTAAGGATAGCGTTGAGGGATAAGCCGCAGCACTGGCGAAAATGGAATCACCCGCTTGAACGCGTGGCAGGAAGGAGTGGACAGAAGCACACACAGGTGCGCTCCAGCATTTCAAACAAGGGACAGGGGAAGGACAAGTTCAGAATAAACGAAAAAAGGACTCGGGTATTTCTACCTGAGTCCTTAAATTTCGTGGTGCCGAGGGACAGAATTGAACTGCCGACACGGGGATTTTCAGTCCCCCAAAGGCCATTTTCAGCCACTTTCACCCACCTTCACAGAATGCCATTTTATCTTGACAAAATAGTATATTACGATCAATTTTATCTTCATAATGATTCACCCGAAAACACCCTGTTTCAGCCCCAAAAGGGGGAGAGGTGGGGGAGAGGAAACGGCAAAAAGGGGGAGAGGATGGCCAAGGGGAAAGAACATACGCCTTGGGTCACGGTCGAGCGTGGCATCCGAAAATACGAACATCTGACTCGCAAGCACGGCCTGAAGCCTGACGTGTACTATGCCCTGCGCTATCGCGTGGAGGGCAAGCGGTATGAAGAAGGCCTGGGCTGGGCCAGTCAGGGCTGGACGCTGGAGCGTGCCCGGCTGACGCTTGCGGAATTGATGGTGGCCAAAAAGACGGGTTCGGGCGAGGTCACGTTACGGGAGAGGCGGGTCAAGGCCCAGGAGGAACGCGCGGAAGCGAAACGGCAGCAGGAAGCCTGCAGGCGGCTTGCGGTTACGCTCAGTGAATACTGGCACAACAACTACTTTCCCGACTGCAGGCAAAGCAAGGCTCCGGAGACGTGGCGCAAGGAAGAATCCAACTTCAGAACATGGCTCGCTCCCGCCTTGGGAGATGTGCCCCTACGCGAAATATCCAAGGCAGACCTTGACGCCATAAAGAGCAAAATGGCCAGTGCCGGCCTTGCCAAGCGTACGACACAGCTTGTTTTTGCCACCATGCGGGCTGTGTGGAATCATGCACGCGGAAATAAACTGGTGGAGGGCGACTGCCCCACGCAGGAAATAAAGCTGGGAAAGATCAGCAATGCCCGTAATCGCGCCCTTTCGTCCAATGAGGCGCAGGATCTGCTTGAAGAGATACAGCGCCTTGATGAAAAAGCTTGGGCCTTCACCCTGGCCTGCCTGCACACCGGAGGGCGACTCAGTGAGGTGGCGCGATTGACCTGGGGGCAGGTGAATCTGCGAGAAAGGCATCTTACCCTTGTCCACACCAAAACAGGCAAGCCTCGCGCCGTTCCTATGACGGAAACGCTGGTTTCTGTCTTGCGCAGTATGCCCCATGGGCAGGCGCAGGATATTGTCTTTACCAATGCCCAAGGAAAGCAGTGGACGTCCATGCCTGCCAACTTCCGCAAAGCTGTGGCCAACCTCAAGTTGAACGAAGGCCGTACTGACCGGCGTGAGCTTCTGGTATTTCACTCCCTGCGGCACAGCGCTGCCTCCATGCTGCTTGATGCGGGGGAAAACGTGCGCACCATTCAGGAACTTTTTGGCTGGTCAACGCTCGCCATGCTCCAGCGTTATACCCATCCCACGGATGAAAAGAAGCAGCGGGCAATGGGCCGGTTAGACTCTAAGCTGAAACAGCAGCCTGCCAACGTGCATGACTTTTCCGAAGCCCAGAAAAAGGGCAGCGCCTGAGCAAGTCAGGCGTCTCCTCGGCGCTCATTTTTTAAATGGAGCGCCTCCTTCCAATGGTCAAAATAGCATCCATAGATCACACTTGAGACAGCCTCTTGTGTGACACGATTTTTTGTATTCCTTATGTTTTTAGTATGATTTTTCCGCCAGCTATTTCTCCATGAAATAATTTTTACATTTTTACATGACACAATGACAGTAGCTATAATATCAAGTGCTGCCATTGATGTTTTCGCTGCCATTTTTGGGATATGTAAGGATAACGGGCGATAGATTGGTAAAAATCTTTGTTTGCATCCCTGCATGCAGTAGTATGAAAATACCCCCAATGTGGCCTCCGCATGTGCCTTGGCGGGTCTTTCCAAAGGGGCCTCAAGCATGCCGCGTATCCTTTTCAGAGTACTTTTTGACATGGCCCACCCATGTGATGCGCCCACCAGGCGACACCACTCAGGAGCACTGCCATGCCTCCCACCCCGACCCAGAACATCCTCAAGCTGCTGGAAGAGAGCCTGCCGCCCTGCTTCCCTCGCAAACGGGTTCACGAACTGACCTTTGGTCTCGTCAATCCCCGTACCTTGGCCAACAAGGACAGCGAAAAGACCGGCCCAGCCGGTCGCTTTTTTGTCAAACGCGAGGTCTGGTACCAGAAAGATGGATTCCTTGAATATGTGAAGACCATACTCAAAGACTCTCAGGCGTCTGGCGCATCAGCATGACAAGTAGCTTGCCTCTGCCGTGAGAGCCGTATGCCCAAAAATATCTACGCATATGCCCCCAGTAGGGGCATATGCGTAGATGGCAGCATGCTTTGCTCATATAAATTATTTAGCTAATTCGGACATTATTATGTGCGTCAAAAGCAGCGCATCCTTTCTGCAAAGATGCTGTACGCAATATTAAATATATCATTCTTGCATAGGAGGGATGTAATACGTATTGCATATATTCGTTATAAACTAAATCGGGATGAAACAATATAAAGGAAAGAATATGAAATATACTTACGTTGAATACATAAAAAACAAAATAACATCTCTCCTTGATGTATACTTACACAGTCATTCAAAAGCACTTATTGTACGCTTTGATGTGCACTACCCGGAAGATTACCCAATGGTATCAGGCAATGAAGACATCTCTGCCTGCATTGCCTATGTCGTCAAAAAGTATAACCGCCAGAGGCTTGATCCTTCCTATATCTGGGTCAGGGAGCAGCAGCGCAGTGTCCATCCCCATTACCATTGCGCTCTGCTTCTCAACGGGCAGAAGGTGAGAGGCTATCGGCACGTGTTTCAAAATGTGGAAGAGGCTTGGGGACGCACTCTCGGATGTTCTGTGTCTGGCTGCATCAACTACTGCCTTAGCGACGATGACTCGGACTACAACGGCAAAATAATCCGCAGGGATGCTGGGCCTGTAAGTTTTGACATCCGTCGTAATGAAGTGCTGCACCAGCTCTTCTATCTGGCAAAGACGTATACCAAAGAGCTTGATTATGATGGGCTACGAAATTTTGGCTGCAGCAGAATACCAAATGGATAAGGAGTAGAATATGGATAACAATTTTTCAGAACGATGCCCTGTTTGTCGTGACCTTTCAGGTTTGCATGACCGCTTGGCCGCCATGAAACCTTCACTGGTCAAAACCACCATCCAGCAGGCACCGGATGCTGCAAACGGCAATGTCGCCATCGCCCAGACGGACGTTGAATTGGGAGGGACCAAGACTTCCATGCTGGGCTTTGCGACACCCAAAACGGCTCATAGTGAGGATGCGCATTGTCTGTTGTCAGAGGCAGCCTATGCCTCGATGGATGCGGCTTTGACCTCCCTCAAGGCTATATGCGGCGATGCGCCACAGACCAACAGCACGCACCAGAGTGCGCCCTCCAGGGGTAATGCGTCTTCCTTTAAGCCAATCAGCGATAAGCAGGTCAAATACATTCGTGCCCTAGCAAAAGGTAAAGCCGCCGATACTATTTCCCGTGATTTGACAGGAAGGCCCCTGGAGCAGTGCAGTGGTGCGGATGCCGACAAAATTATCAAGACGCTGATGGGTAAGTCTGACCGCAGTAGCGATGTGCCATTCTAACGCTCTTGATGGCAATCATATGCTTTCCCATTTCGTCCTTTACCCGCCCATACTGCAAGCAGGAGTCCCATATGCATCAGAAGCATTGGCATCACGACTTTGAATATAGAGACAGGCTGATAAATGCCGGCATCGGTTCAGAGGAATTCTTCAAAGCAATCGAGGTGACCTTACCCCCGGTGATTTCCAGAGCAGAACTGGCAAGGCTCACTGGTGGGCTCATTTCCACAAAGACGCTCAGCAATGAGGACGCCCAGCAAAAAGGCCCAAAGGAGCGCGTCAGGGCAGGCTCCAAGGTCGGTTACAGCAAGGCGTCAGCTATGGCTTACCTCCGCAAGAAACTAAAGCTGCTGTAAATTCAAGAGGCCTCGCCAGGGTCATGCTCTGGTTTAATCCATTCACCACGCTCATTTTTCGAGCTGATAGTCATAGCTCCAGTATTCCTGCCACGGCCCGCCATGCGTCACCCCAGAAATGACCACACAACTTTCGGGCTGCCTTGCTGCCCGGCAAAACGTCTCGCTGATTTCTGGTGGTATAATCGTGTCTTCGCGGCTGCTTAAATGCCGTTGGGACAGGAGCCACAGCGATGATGCCACCTTTATGGGATTCAGAGATTCAGCAAGAGGGCTGACGCCCTGCAACTGCGTCCAGGCCTCAGTATCAAGGTTGCCTGCTATGGTACCCAGAAAGACAACGTCCTGCCTCTTGGCTGCCAGCAGTGCCGCAGCCCCTCCACCACCAGAAAACCCGACCAGAACGACCTTCTCCGCCCCACATGCTGCCTTAGCTTGAGAAATGGCAGCATCAAGGCTGTCGATCACTTCCTGCCCGAGGCGGGCAGACGTCCAGTAGCGTTTTGTACAATACCACCTGTCCTCTCCTTGCACATACTGGCATGGCCGCACCAGATAAAGTACAGGGTCCGGTCCCGTGTCATACATGGCCAGCCGGAGTGCCACAGGGTTAAGCGGCGTGGGATCACTGGAGGGCCGGGTGCGTGACTTCCAGGCGTGCCCGTCTCCTTCAATATATACGCGTAGGATTTCAGGCTGTGGTGAAAAGCCGGGGCGGTACATCCCGTGGAGGGTGAAAGCCTGAGTCGGAAAAAGGCGTTCAGTAAATCCGTACTGCTGCGCAAGGGCGCGGGCCTTCAGCCTGGGGGATACGGCGCAGGCCGATAAAAAGCACAGGATAACAGCCAGCACGGCACTCAGGCTTATACCTGCGTGCCGGTTGCCAGTCTTTACCGTGCTCCCCTTTCCGCCATAGGGAAAAATATCCACAACAGCCATGCGGTGGAATTAGCATAAGTACGCCGTGTTGACTATTTTTTATCTTCCGCAAACCAGACCTTACCCTACTTGAGCGTAATTATTTTTAGAATATTGACCATGGTCTAATTTTACATAATTATTGATTCAGGGAATTTCTGTTTGGCCTAACACGGTTTGAATATGCGGCTAACAGGCAACAATATTTTATAAAAACTTAGACAGGGTAACAAAAATTCATCTGAAGCTTAAAAAATAAGCAACTTTTCCATATTCTGGAAAGTATATACCTCATAACGTCTGTACGCACGGTAGCACCGCGCAACAACCATACTTGTGGAGGCAGTTATGTGGGGAAAAGCTTTATGCTTTGTGGGCGGTGCCGCCTTGGGATATCTGGCCCGCGAACAGATTGCCGAGGCCGTGGATACGGTTTGCGAAAAAGTGTCCGACCTTATGGAAGATGCCGATAATGCTGTAGGCACAGATGCCGTTTCTGCTGAAAATGAACTCCCTGACGGGGATAATGCATCAGGGCCCATTGAGGCTACTGAAAATGCTGTGACCGGATAAATGACCAACAGTACGAGAGGGCTTTCCCTCTCGTACTGTTGGTCACCGAGTAATAAACTATGTTGATAATCGCACTATGTGGCTATATAGCTAATCAAATAACATTGTCAGGTGGATAATCGTGCCGCCCAAAATTGACCCCGACACCACGCCAGGCGTTAAACTACTGCGGCTTTTTCGCAAGCTTCTGCTGGACAGCCGCCGCCACTACCAGAATGACCTTGCCGAAGAGCTGCAGTGTTCGCCGCAAACGGTGATCCGCCTGGTGGGCGAAGTCGAGGCAGTGGTGGGGGCCTCTCTACGTACGGGCCTAGACAACCGCCGCCGCTGGTATCAGTACGTTATCAATGAAGGACGCTCACTGGGCCTGGACTTTGAAGAACTGCGCTTCCTCGGCATTTGCCGCGAAATGGCGTCCGGCATTCTGCCTGCCCCGGTGCTGCAAAGGGTGGATTCAAGCCTGCGTCATCTGGCTCTGCACATGGCTGATCCGATGCATACGGGCAAGAACGATCCCTTTCACTTCCACGCCAAGGGGCGTATCGACTACACCCCTCACACCGACCATATCGATCAGTTGGTGGACGCTGCCCGTAGCCAAAGAATCTGCCTTGTGGCCTACAAGGCACCGGGGCGCGAAGCTCCGCGCGAGCACCGCCTGGTTCCTCAACGCATGATCGCTATGAACAATGCTCTCTATGTGCTGGGCGCTCTGGTGGACCCCAATTTTACGCCCACAGGCAGACCATGCAGTATGGCCATTCACAGAATTACCGATGTGACAACGACGGGTAAAAGGGTGGCCGGGCTTTTGCCTGAGGCCGACACAGAGGGCTTTGGCTTGCCTTGGCATGAGCAGCGTACGTTCCATATTCGTTTCAGTGCCAAGGTGGCCGAATATGTGCGAGAGCGTACCTGGGCAGAAAACCAGGCGGTAGAAAATCTGCCTGATGGCGGTCTTGTGCTGACGTTGACCACCCGTGCCGAGCCGGAACTGCGGGCCTGGGTGCGCAGCTTTGGTGAGGATGCAAAACTTAGTGATGCGTATACTGGAGGGGAGTAGCGTCATGTCAAGTGACCATGCCGCGTTATTTCATTGTTCACGCTGCGGAGCCTGTTGTAGCCATCTGAAAGAATTTGGTGAGCTATATGGCGATCTTGATGATGGTCATGGTGTATGTATTTTTTATGATAAAGGCATGCATTCTTGCCGCCAATATATTGATCGCCCTCTCAAGTGCCGCGTTGTGGAGAGCTATGTATTCTTCAAAGAACAGATGGCGTTTAAGGAATACTGCAGAATAAACAAACAGGGTTGTGCCTATCTTCAAACACTCTCATAAGGAGCTTTTATGTTTTCTGCCAGTTTTACGGAAAAACAGCAGGCTGTTTTTCTGGATGTTCTTGACCAGTTGATCATGGCTGATGGAGTGCGTACTTCCCATGAAATGTTTAAATTTAAAGGCTTCCAGAAGCAATTCTCTGGGGTCATTGCCGAGCATGTCCCCACGGAGGATTTAAAAAATATATTTATCGACCGGAAAGATCGCATCGCCGTGATGCTCGAACTTCTTTCTATTCCTCTCGCAGAGGGCTTTGTCTCAGAGGATGACAGAATTTTTTTGGAAAAGATTAACCAGAGCTTGGAGCTGGAGCCAAAAGATATGAGTTGGATGACATTGTGGGTAGAAAACATGCTCTTTCTTGTCAGCCAAGCAACCAATTTCATGGAGGGCTAATGCCATGCCAATTCCATTCATTCCTCTCTTACTTGGTGGTGCTGCTCTTTTGGCTGGTGGAGTGGGGGTCGCAAAAGGACTGGAAGCCAAGGAAGATCTTGATCGGGCCAAACGCATTACGGAACGAGCTCAGGAGACATTTGAAAAGGCAAAGACTCGATTGGAAGACATGCGGGAAGAAACTCAGGAGCAGCTTGAAAAGCTCGGTGAAGTCAAACGTGATATTTATGAGAAGATGCTTTTACGCTTTGTCGAAAGTTTTGATAAGATCAAAAATGTTGAATTTAAAAGCAATCTTACAGATGATGAACTGGTGCTTGACAAAGTAGGTTTCACAGAAATTCGAGAAACCACATTAAGAATGACAGATTATCTGGGGAGCGCAGCGGCATCGCTGACCGGTGGTGCTCTCGCAGGGTTGGGAGCTTTTGGCGGAGCTGGTCTGCTGGCAAGTGCATCGACAGGCGTGGCCATCAGTACATTGTCCGGCGTTGCCGCAACCAATGCTACCTTGGCTTGGTTTGGCGGCGGTGCCTTGGCAGCTGGCGGCATGGGCATGGCAGGGGGTATGGCTGTGCTGGGCGGCGTTGTGGCTGCTCCGGTGCTACTGGTAGGTGGCCTTATTATGGCCTCCAAGGCTGAGGCTGCCAAGTATGACGCGTATGCCAATTTGGATAAAGCCGAGGCTGCCGCTGAAGATATGAAAATCGCACGTAGCGCTGCGCGCGCCATTCGGCGCAGAACAGAAGAGATTCATGGCATTCTAAATCAATTTATAGATCCCTTTACTGATCTTTTGGATGACCTGGAAGATTTGGTTGAAGATAAAGTAGATTATGGGACATATTCGGAACAAGAACGAAAGCTGGTTTCTGTCACTGGTGCTTATGCCAAAACAGTCAAAAATATAGTAGACACACCGATTTTTGATGAGGAAGGGCGCGTAACAAAGGCATCAAAGGCAATGCTCGCTGGGGCTCAAAAGAGTTTGATAGAATTGGCAAATATGTAGTAAATGTAGCGGGCTCTATTTTTGATAGAATAGAGTCCGCTATATTTACTCACCCGACACTCTCCACGAACAGATGAACTTGGATAAGAGGTGGTCATGAATCCAACAATAGCCATGCCAAGCAATATGTTTACCGTCGCATCGTCTAAATGTGGCAATGTGGCACCTCCGATTTCCAATGAGTTAATCAAGGAAGTAGAGGCCCAGCTCTTGCGCAGTTTCATGACGAAATGTGGTGGCAAGCTAAACCTCGCGGATGCTGTCGCTCTATACGGTAATTCTGTTGATGGTGCGCGACTCGTGAATGCAGTTAGAACCAATAAAGACGGCTCGACAAATAAGAATGAATACAATTTTGGGAATGAGTTTGAGGCGTTGGAGTGCCATGCAACGCAAAGAAATGGCATTGTTGACGGTGACAATAAAAAAGCTGCTCGAACTGATGACCTTTCAGTGCAAAAGAGCAAAGGGACTCTTGAGCATGACTCGCTTGAAGAACACGCGACGTTATATGATCAACATACCGATGTTGTTGTGTATAGTGAAAAAGGAAAAGTTTTAGAAAGACTACAAATGAAGCATGTGCGTGGGACAGCCATTCTTATTAAGGAGAACTATACAACGCACCCAGATGCGCCGGATTTTATCGTTGTACCGCCAGACAGCTATGAACGGCACAAGGAAAATCTTGAAAAAATTAGCAAGTCTGCACGATCTTCAGAAATACGTGAACGGGCAAAAATTGCTTTAAGCAAGTTAAAAGCTGGAAGTGTAGATTCTTGCTGGACATCACGCCCAGATACGGACAACCATTCTATCCTTTCAAGCCTAGTTGAAAAAACAGGGGGCACCAATGGTATCGTAGGCAAGGTTCTTCCCCATGCTTCTATCATGATTCAAGCAGGCTCTGACGCGGCAAATAGGGTGGGGGGACGCGTTGGCGCGGTTCTGCTCAGCGAATTGGCCGGGCTCGTTGTTGGCGGGGCCATCTGGGAGTTGCGCGATGCCCACGCCAATCCTGAGGGCATGGAAATAACCGACCGCATTAAGCGTTTGTTTACTATTTCTGTAGATAAACTAAAAAAATCCGGTGTATTGCGTTGTGGGAGAGAGATATCTCTTGAGGTTATGAACCTGCTTTTGGGATTATTATCCAGCGTTTGTGCATCTTTAAAAGGTCTGCTCCAATTGCTGGGCAAAGGCCTCCGGCAAGTCTGGGACAGTATTTGTGACTATATTTCTGGAAAAATTCCTTCCTTTACCACTCTCGTGTCTACCGTTGCTAAGGTGCTCTCTGCCGTTGGCATTGGTACTTTGGCTTTACTTCTGGAGGAAAAACTCACTCTTCTAGGTTTGCCTTCCCTGATCAGCGGATTGTTGGCCGCCGCTCTTGCTGGCGTTGCTATTGTTTTTGCCAACAGGGGCATCGATGCTCTTGTTTTTTCATTAACCAGTGCGTTTTCTCAGGCCAAAGCTGCCAAACTGCGCTACGAGAAGATTGCTGCTTATTGCGAAGAAATTATACCGAAATTGATTGAGAGCAGAGAAAATTTTGAAAAGATGGTCAACGCTTACTATGCTGAGCGAGAAGCCATTATTACAAAATCTTTCGCAAGCCTCAAAGCTACAATGCTGACGCAGGATGTCGTGCAGATATTCCACTCCTTGGAAGAAATAAATAATTTATTTGGAAAATCACTAGGATGGAGTACGCAAGAGGAATTTGACGCCTTGGTATTGAGCGAAAAAAGCTTTGTCTTGTAAGTTGAATACGCAAATCAGACGATTATAGTTGTACACAAAACGATCAAGCTTCTGTTACGGCCTCCATGTCAACAGACATGGAGGCCGTATTCTGTATTCTACTTAAAAACTTTAAGATTAAAATCCTTCATTCCAGCTTCTGGAACCTGCCTGGGCCATAAAGATTGTGACGCGCCCACGCCGCCAGCGTGGACTCCACAACCTCAGGGGCAGGCTATGGTGCCAGACGAAAACAATACCCAATGCCAAAAACGCCGCCATATGGCGGCCCCGACACCGCGCACTGTCGTGCAGACCGAGTCCTATGCGCAGGCTTACTCTTCAAAATGCAAGCCTGAAAATTCGCTGAGGCTGTTGAAAAAATCTCTGATTCCTACCCCGGTGGCGGCCACCAGCGCCAGTGCCGACATAACCCCTGGCTCTTGCCTGCCCTTTTCTACAGCGTTCACATTGCGCAGATTGTACTTCGCTGTTTTCGCCATAGCCGTTTGTGATACTCCGCCCGCCACGCGGGCTTGGGCAAGCAAGGGGCCAAAGAGACACTTGATGTCCTCTTCCACCTCAGGGTGGTGGTACATCACTGGCACAGGTTCATATTGCTGCTCCGCAAGGCACAGGCTTCGCGTGATGTCAGCTTCAAGCAAGCGCTGGAAAAAATCTCCAGGGACTGCTCTTACCCCCACCACCATGCGCAAGGCAAGCATGACACCCGGTTGTCGGATGCCTCCCTCAATGCGTTGCAGATTACGAATATGATAGGGCAGGCGCACAGCCAGTGTCCATTGTGAGACATTGTGTTTTATGCGCTCCTGTCGAAATGCTGGTCCAAATGGGCATAGTGAATCTTGCATCATGCAAGATTTCTACGAAATGTTGCTCATTTGCTAGTAGGTTATTGACCGGCGGCTAATTTTACATAATTCTCGTATCGGAAGACCAATGCTGCTCCGGCTTCCAAGAGGAAGCCGTTTCGGCAAAACCAAACAATTTCCGAGGAGGAATGCATGCGATTTACACAAGGAGCCCTGAGGATGCTCGTGCAGCGTTACAGGGGGATTTTGAAGAAATGTCACTTGCTCAATGCGCTTGGCGGAGTGGTGGTAAGCGCTCTTTTGCTGGGAGGGGGCAATATGGCGTTCGCCGCAGCCCCCATCGTCATCAGCGACAACCATCAGGTGGCAGACGGCATTACCGAAGAATACACTACTATTGACGTCAATAGCGGTGGAATCTTGAGTATTGCCCGTAATGGCAAGGTAGTAGGTACGGACGCGACCATAGGCGCGGGAGGGCGCATTATCTCTGCCAAGAATCTGCATATCGGCACTTTTGGATCAGGGCAGGCCAACACGGGTTTGCGGGCCGACAGCCTTACCATCGGGGGCTCCAGCGGCAGCTTGGCTGAAGCCCAAGCCTCACACCTGAGTCTTAATGGCGCGGTAACCATAAATCAGCATGGCAAGCTCACGCTGGATTCAATGAATAATGACAGCGCTTCTACTTGGATGAATGGCAAACTCACCATCAATGGTGGTATGCTGGACATTGCAAGCTTGAGCATCGCTTATGACAAACTGGTGGGGGCGGACACTTCTGGTTCTCTGGCACTGACTAACAATGGTCAGCTTGTCGTGCGCAATACCTTGGCCATTACGGAAGGTAGCTTTACCAATACGTTGGGCGGAGCCATCAAAACAGGTAAGCTTGTCATGGATGCAGGTGAAAGCTACACGCACGACACGGCAAACTCCCTGAATATTATCGGCACGGCAGGCGGCGGCGCGTTCTTTATCGGGACGAACCTCACCGTGAAGCAAGGCGATGTGTTTCTCGGCTCTGACGCCACACCTTCAGGCTCGCAGACGACCACGGCGGATGTGTCCGTTGACGGCGGCTTGTTGCAGGTGGGACACGGCAACTGGCAGGCTGGCGATCTGGCCCAGACTGGCGGACAGGTCAAAGTCAGTGGCAATGGCGTATTGACCGTAGACAGTCTCAACCAGACCGGCGGGCTGCTGACCGTGGGGGGCAGCGGCAATACCGGCAAGCTGGTGGTTGACGGCTCTTTTGCTAACACCACGTATAGCGCAGGTACGGCAGGTGTGGCCGTTGCCGGCACTGGCGTGCTGCAGGCAAAGTATGACGACCTGATTACCGGCACCGACTTTAAGGATACAACGAATCAGAAAGCCATCAATATAGCCGATGGCGGCACATTGCTGCTGGACGGCTACAGCGGTTCCGGCATTACAGTAGCCGATTTCAAGGCGCTGACTGATAACATTCTCGCTTCCGGCAGCAACGGCACCGTACAGGGCATAACCGTCACCTATAATAACGAAACGTTGCAGGTGGTAGGTGATGCCCATGCGGCTCTGACCACTACTGTGGTGGACGGCAGCAGTGGCCTTTCTTCCGGAGCCGCCACAGTGGGCGGCGTCACAGGCGCAACCACTGTCAGCGGCAATGCGGCTCTGACGCTCACCGGACAGGCTTCCGGCAATGTTCTGGCGGACAACGGCGTCACGCTGAATGGTGGCATACTGACTCTGGGCAATCCTGTGGGTGGTTCAACGGGTGGCACTCTTCAAGGCGGCATTGACGCTTCAACTGGCACCAATACCATTAATGTGGTCAATGGCACGCACACTGTGGATGGAGGCATTACCGGTAATGCGACCACTACAGTTGCCGTGGGCGGCAGCGCCAACAGCGGCACTCTCATTGCCACAGACATCAGCATGAACGGCGGTCAAATCAATTTTGACCCGCCCTTTGCTGCCGCTGGTGATACTTCCAACGCCTCCATGGGTGGCTTGACCTTTACGTCCAATACCGTGGACGCCCTCATGACCGTGGGCCAGAACAGCATGGTTTCTTTGGGCAGCACTGATGCCGAATGGCTGCGCACACAAGTGCAACGTTTTCAGAGCGACGGCAAGGGATTGTGGGGGCAGGATATTACCGCCGCACTGGCATTGCGTACGCCGCAGACTTTGGACGCCACCGGCGGCATCAATGTTGACGGAACATGGGTTACGGGCGGTTCCGCCGCCACCGCCAACACAGCACGTTTTGCCGATAAGTCCCTGCTGGTAGTTGACGCCGCAGGTGTCGGCAGCAGCGTGGCTCTTTCAGGGGAAGCCGGGGGCACCAGCACCCTTACTGTGGATTCCGGAGCAAAATTGCACATTGTGGGTGGTCAGGACGGAGCAACGGTGCATGTCACTGGCGGCTTTGGCGCTTCCACAAAGGACGCTGCCAGTTGGGTTGGAAGCAACCTGACCACAAGCACCGCGCTGCTTTCCGCCACGGGCGGCACGTTTGATACAGCCAATGGCGAATACAGCGTGACCCTTAAGGCCAATGCGGCGGCTTCGTCCTTCCCCCTGCTGTCGAGCAGCATGGGAACGCTGGTGGATCGCATGGTGGTCCAAGCCGGAGTAAATCCTAATTCGTCCAACGCGGGCGTACGTTTCATATCTCGCGCCGTAAGTGACAATTACATCGGCACGACTGACAGCAGACAGACCGCTGCCACCATTGAAGGCGCTGCCCAGTTGGCTGCCGTAGGCGCGGTACAGGGCAGCACCCTGAGTGCTGCGACTGCCGCATCTGGAGCCGTGCTCAACCGTACATCCATGGCCCTGCCGCGCGCGGACATGAGCCAGGCTGTGGCCGTGCGACAGGATACGGACGGCAGTCTCAGCCTTGATTCCGGCCTCAGCGCCGGTGACGGCCTCAAAAACGGCCTCGGGGTGTGGATCATGCCGCTTTACCAATCCAACAACGTTTGGGGCATGAAGGCGGAGAACTTCAAGACGGGCTACAACAGCAACCTGGGCGGTATTGCCTTGGGCGCGGATTACACTATCAACGACATGTTCCGCTTTGGTGCCGCGTTCAACGTCGGTGCTGGCTACGCCAAGTCCAGTGGAGACTTCAACAGCACGGACAACCGCTTCAACTTCTGGGGTGTGAGCCTCTATGGCGGCTGGGTATACGACAACTTCGGGCTCTCTGCCGATGTGGGCTATACCGGCAACTACAGCAAGGTGGAGCAGGATATGCCTGCATCCATGCAGATGCGCGACCTCAAGGCCGACGTGACCAGCCATGCCTGGAATACGGGACTCAAGGCGGAGTACAAGTTCAACGCAGGTGCGCTGGATATTATCCCCCATGTGGGAGTGCGCTATCTGGGTCTTGTGACTGACGGCTATGACGTGAAGAGCGGCGGTACGGTCTTTGAATTGGACGGAAACACTCAGTCCATCTGGACATTTCCCGTGGGTGTGAGCTTTGCCAAAGCCTTTGAAACCGAAAGCGGCTGGCAGTTCAAACCGCAGCTTGATCTGGGGATTACCCCGGCAGCGGGCGACGTGAAGGCCAAGAGCAAGGCCCGCATTCCCGGTGTGGACAGTCAGGCCGAAATGAAGATGCAGGTGGTGGACTACGCCACCTTTGACGGCGGCTTGGGCTTTGAGCTTGGCAAAGGCGACTTTACCCTTGGGCTCAACTACAACCTGCAGGCTTCGGAACACCGCACAGGGCATGGAGTGTTTGGTTCGTTGAGGTATGAATTTTAAAGCCGGTTTGGTTGGATAACTGAGGGACTGAGGAGAGAGGGCCGGGGATTTCCCCGGCCCTCTCTGTTATAGCTGGCTGTTTTCTAATGAACAAGGACAAACCCTCACCGATTGGCAAGCACAATTGTTGCTGCTATACCAAACCCTCACCATGTCCATGTTACTGCTGAGGGCAGCTTAGCGCCCCGTCCCAATTTTTCGTATTGCTAGAGGAAAATTCATGCTTACAGAACAGCACAGCAAACTTGTCGAATTCATCTGGAGCATAGCCGAGCGCCTGCGCGGCCCCTATCGCCCGCCGCAGTACCGCAAGGTTATGCTGCCACTGATTGTGCTGCGCCGTCTGGACATGATGCTGGAGGACAGCAAGGCGGAGGTGTGCGCCGAATACCAGCGCCTCAAGGCCATACAGAAAGCCAACAAGGGCAATGAAAAGCAAAAAATGTCTGACGACACCATCGTCAAAACATTGAGCCACTTTGTGAACCAAAAGCATGGGGTGAGCTTTTACAATGTAAGCCCGTACACGTTTTCCACCCTGCTGCATGACCCCAATGGCTTGGCCGCCAATCTGAACGCGTACATCAACGCCTTTTCGCCCAACGTGCGCATAATTTTCGACAAATTCAAGTTTGATGCGGAAATAGCCGTACTGGACGACAAAAACCGCCTGTTCAGCATCATCAAAGAATTCGCCGACGAAAAAATAGACCTGCACCCGGACAGGGTGAGCAACTTGCAGATGGGCTATATTTTTGAACACCTCATTCGCCGATTCAACGAGCAGGCCAATGAGGAAGCCGGGGACCACTTTACCCCGCGTGAGGTCATCACCCTCATGGCCCACCTTGTCTATACGGGCGACGATGACATCTACACCCCAGACATAGCCAAGACCATCTACGACCCAGCCTGCGGCACTGGCGGCATGCTGTCCGTTTCGGAAGATTATATCCGCAGCCATAACCCACAGGCACACCTTGTGCTCTGCGGGCAGGATTATAACGACGAATCGTGGGCCATCTGCTGTTCCGACATGCTGATAAAGGGCGAAAACGTGGAAAATATCGCTCTGGGCGACACCTTGGGCGACGGCAAGAGCAAGGACCAGCACGAGGGTAAACAGTTTGACTACATGCTGGCCAATCCCCCCTTTGGTGTGGACTGGAAGGACCAGTTGCCAGCGGTGAAAAAAGAGCATGAGACCTTCGGCTTTCAAGGACGCTTCGGCCCAGGCCTGCCGCGCATCAATGACGGCTCGCTACTCTTTCTCCTGCACATGCTTTCCAAGCGCCACCCTTCAGAGGCCGAAGGCGGCCAGCCCGGTGACGGCTCCAAGATCGCCATTGTGTTCAATGGCTCGCCCCTGTTCACCGGCGATGCGGGCGGCGGAGAAAGCAACATCCGGCGCTGGATCATCGAAAACGACTGGCTGGATGCCGTGGTGGCCTTGCCTGACCAGCTTTTCTACAATACCGGCATCTATACCTACATTTGGCTGGTGAGCAATCGCAAGCCTGCCGAACGCAAGGGCAAGGTGCAGCTCATCGACGCCACGCGGCATTTCCGTAAAATGAAAAAAAGCCTGGGCAACAAGCGCAATGAGCTTTCAGAAGAACATATTGCGGAGATTGCCCGCCTGTATGGCGAATTTGCCCACAACGGCACCAGCATGGTCAACGGCACGGGCGACCTCAAAGAGCGCGTGTGCTCCAAGGTGTTTCCCAATCAAGCCTTTGGCTACATCAAGCTGACGGTTGAGCGCCCCTTGCGCGTCAATGTGCAGGTGAGCCCTGAGCGTATGGCACGCTTTACCGAGAGTGGGCCTTTTGCCTCGCTGGTGGTGAGCAAAAAACGCAAAAACAAGGAAGCCATAGAAAAGGATGTGCAGGCCGGGCAGGCAATGCAGCAAAGCTTGCGTAAACTGCTCAGCCTCTTTGACGCGGGCAAGCTGTACATGGACAGGGCTGACTTTGAGGCAGATTTGAAGAGGGCCTGCAAAAAGGCAGGCGTAAAGCTGGAAGCCCCCATGAAGAAGGCTCTGCTTTCTGCCCTGAGCGAGCGCGACCCCAACGCAGCCATTGTGCGCGACGCCAAGGGCAACCCGGAGCCAGATAGCGACCTGCGCGATACGGAAAGCGTATCCCTGCCGGAAACGCTGTCTCTCCCTCTGCCCCTGGGCTACGGCGGCAAGGGCGACAAGGTGAACAACAGCAAGCTTGTTGCGCTGGTTCAACCCCATTGCGACAGCTATTTTGAACGCGAGGTGAAGCCGCACTGGCCCGATGCCTGGATTGACTACGACAAGACCAAGGTGGGCTACGAAATTCCCATGACCCGACATTTTTATGTGTACGAGCCGCCGCGCTCGCTGGAAGCCATTGAGGCGGACATGGCAGCGCTGGAAGCTGAAATCGCCGAACAGCAGGGCATAATGACGGGCCTTGCCGGGGGCCGCGCGTGAGTGGCGCAGGAAAACGTTGGAAACCCTATTCGGCGTATAAAGATTCGGGTGTGGAGTGGCTGGGGCAGGTGCCGGAAGGGTGGGAGGTCGGGCGTGTAGCCTTTGGGTATAACATTGCGCTAGGAAAAATGCTCCAGCCTTCTCCAAATTCTGAGCAAAATATTGTTGTACCTTACTACAGAGCCATGAATGTGCAGTGGGAAAAAATTGATAGCGACTTGAAGGTAATGTGGGCGACTCCTGAAGAAATAAAAAATTTTGGTGTTCGGCAGGGTGATCTGCTTGTATGCGAAGGCGGAGAGGTCGGTCGTGCTGCTATTATTAACTTTCCTATTGATGAGCCCACAATAATACAAAATGCATTACATCGAGTAAGAGCCTTTGAAAATTGTCATGTTAGATACCTATTGCGTGTTTTGGAACATGTAGCATCGGCAGATTGGTTTTCCGTGCTCTGCAATAAATCAACAATTGCGCACTTTACAGGGGAAAAATTTAAAGCACTCAAGTGCCCCCTTCCCCCCCTCCCCGAACAACTGGCCATCGCCACCTTTCTTGATCAGCAATGCGCTCAGATAGATTCGCTCATAGAGAAAAAAAAGCGAATGCTCAGCCTGCTGGACGAAAAGCGGCGTGCCGTCATTACACAGGCCGTCACACGCGGCCTTGATCCCACTGTGCCCATGAAGGATTCCGGCGTGGAATGGCTGGGCATGGTGCCGGAAGAGTGGGAGGTTCGCCGTTTTAAATTTTTGGCGTCAGTTTATTACGGGCTTAGCGAACCTCCTGAATATCATAAACAGGAAGGGGTTCGATTTATTCGAGCAACCGACTTGCATGCCGGGAAAATTTTTCTTGAAACAATCCTTTATGTCGACCCTAATGACATCCCACGGGATAAAATTTTTTGGCTTAGGGGTGGAGATATTATTGTAGTTAGAAGCGGTGCGTATACGGGAGATTCAGCTATCGTTACAAAGCAACTTGAAGGCTCTATCGCAGGTTTTGATATGATTCTTCGATGCACGGAAGCGGTACCGCAATTTATTCAGTGGGTATTGCTTAGTGCTTATACGAAGGAAACCCAAATTGATTTGCAAAGGATGCGAGCCGCACAGCCACACCTAAATGCCGATCAGTTAAAAAATTGCATCTTACTTTACCCCCCCCTCCACGAACAACAGGCCATAGCCGATTACCTTGACGTCCAGTGCACCGCACTGGACAGCCAGCGGAAAAACCTGGAAAAATCCATTGAACTCTTGCGTGAGTATAGGGCATCACTTATTACTCATGCGGTGACCGGAAAAATTGACGTGCGCGACGTTGCGCCCCTTCAATAACACGTTCAAGCCAGCCGAGGAGCCTTCATGCCCGCCATGCACACGGAGCGCCGTTTTGAGGAAGCCGGTGAGCGCACCCTTCTTGCTCAGGGCTATGTAAAACGCTCGGCGCGGGACTATGACGCGGACGCGGCTCTGTTTCCGGCAGACGTGCTGGCCTGGGTGCAGAATTCTCAGCCCAAGGTCTGGAACGCTCTGCTTAAGGCTTTGGGTACGGAAGACAATATGGCCGCCCAGTTGCTCAAGGCGCTGAAGGACCATTTGGCGGATTCCGGCAGTCTGCATGTGCTGCGCCACGGCTTCACCTGTTATGGCAAAAAAGTGAGCATGGCCGCCTTTGCCCCGGCCTCCGGTCTCAACCCCGAAACTATTGCTCTGTACAAAGCAAATATTTGCGCCGTGGCCCGCCAGATTCCCTGCAAGCCCGGTGTCGGCGACACCGTTGATACTGTCCTTGCTGTCAACGGCATACCCGTGGTGACGCTGGAGCTGAAAAACCAAATGACGGGGCAAACGGCGGATAATGCCAAGATACAATACGAAAACGACCGCGACCCCGGCGCACCATTGTTCCGCTTCAATGAACGGCCAGAACGAACGCTGGCGCATTTTGCTGTTGATACAGACGTGGCGTGGCTGTGCACCCGCCTGAAGAAAAAAGACACGTACTGGCTGCCCTTCAATCAGGGGCATCATTTCGGCAAGGGCAATCCGCCTTCTCCTACCGGGCTGTACCGTACCGCCTATTTGTGGCATGAAACCCTGTGCCGTGACAGCCTGCTCGACCTGCTGGCGCGCTTCATCCATCTTGAGGTGAAGCGAAAAAAAATTGTGTCAGGCAAGGCCATCAAGACCATCACTACAGAAAATCTCATCTTTCCGCGTTATCATCAGCTTGCCGCTGTGCGCCAGCTCACGGGGCATGCCCGTGAGCATGGTTCGGGGCACAACTATCTGGTGCAACACTCGGCAGGTTCCGGCAAGTCCAATACCATCGGCTGGCTGGCCCACCATCTGGCAAGCCTGCACAATGCTGACAATGAAAAGGTGTTCCACTCCATCATCGTCGTGACAGACCGCGTTGTCATCGACAAGCAGTTGCAGGACACCATATACCAGTTTGATCACAAGCGCGGCGTGGTGGAAAAGATTGACCAGAATACCCGCCAGCTTGTGGAAGCCCTTGCCTCCGGCGTGCCCATAATCATCAGCACAATCCAGAAATTCCCCTTCATTGCTGCCTCGCTGGAGCGGCTGACCAAGGAAGGGCATGATGTTTCGCTGGCGACCAAAGGCAAGCGTTTTGCCGTCATTATTGACGAAGCGCATTCCTCCCAAAGCGGCGAAACCGCTACGGAGCTACGGCGTGTGCTTAACAGAGACGGCATTGAAGCGGTGGTGGCGGAACAGGTACTAGATACGCAGGATGATGAAAGCCTGAGTGAAGACGCCCGTGCCGAGCTTTTCAGGGAGCTTTCAGCCCGCACGCGGCAGCCCAATTTGAGCTATTTCGCCTTCACGGCAACCCCGAAGTACAAAACCCTGGCGGTGTTCAACGAGCCGGGGCCGAGCGGTTTCCCGCCTTTTCATCTCTATTCCATGCGGCAGGCCATTGAAGAAAATTTTATTCATGACGTGTTGGCTAACTATGTGCCGTACAAGACATATTTTTCTCTGGTCAAGGCCGCTGCGGATGATCCTGAAGTACCCAAACGCAAAGCCGCCCGTGCGCTGGCCCGTTTTGTGGGGCTGCACCCGCACAATATCCGCCAGCATGTAGAAATCATAGTGGAGCACTTCCGATCTTCCACCATGCACAAGATCGGCGGCAGGGCCAAGGCCATGGTAGTTACAGAATCGCGTCTGCACGCTGTGCGGTATAAGCTGACTCTGGATGCCTATTTGTTTGAAAAAGGGTATACGGACGTGCGAACACTGGTGGCCTTTTCCGGCGAAGTGCGCGACCCAGACAGCGGCAAATCCTATACCGAACCCGGCATGAACAAAAATATCAAGGAAAAGGAGCTGCCGGAACGCTTTGAAACCGATGAATTCAATGTGCTGCTGGTGGCCGATAAATACCAGACAGGCTTTGACCAGCCTCTACTGCACACTATGTATGTGGATAAAAAACTGGGCGGCGTGCAAGCGGTGCAGACGCTCTCACGCCTGAACCGCCGGGCATCGGGCAAGAGCGATAACTTTGTTCTCGACTTTCGCGACCAGAGTGCCGACATTTATAAGGCCTTCAAACCCTATTATGAAGACGCGGCCATGGGCGAAGCCCCTGATCCGCAGCGGCTCTATACGCTGCACCGTGAGTTGTTGGACAGCGGGATCATCAATAATGAAGAAGTGCAATCCTTCTGCGCCATCTGGTTCAGTAAGCGCGGTGATTGCACGGCGAACCACCAAAAGCTTAATGCCCTTATTGATCTGGCTGTAGAGCGTTTCACAGGCATTGCGAAGAAAGAGCAGGATCTGTTTCGGGGCAAGCTGGGCGCTTTCCGCAATCTCTACGCTTTTCTTTCGCAAATTATCCCATATGGCGACTCTGAGTTGGAAAAAATTTATGCCTACAGCCGCTTTCTATTGGCCAAACTTCCTTCAGAGGATGGCGGCGCGGCCTTTGCGCTGGATGATGAAGTGGCTCTGCGCTTTTATCGGCTGGAAAAGCTGGAAGAAGGCAAGATACGCCTGGACGAGGGCGAGGCCGATCCTCTGAAAGGCCCCACGGAAACGGGTAGCAGCAAGGGGGATGAAACAGAAGTGCCGCTTTCCACCCTGGTGGATGCGCTCAATGAACGCTTCGGAACCGCCTTTACCCCGGCGGATCAGTTCTTTTTTGACCAGGTGGCCGAGGCCGCTGCTGAAGACGAAACCCTCAGACGTGCATCAAAAGTTAACACGCTGGAAGCCTTTGGCCTTGTATTCGCCGACATTCTGGAACGCTTATTCATCACCCGTATGGAGGGTAACGAAGGCATCTTTGACCGCGTTATGAGCGACAAAAATTTCCGCAAAACTGTTGAAGACCAGCTTGTCAAAGAAGTTTATGAACGCCTGCGCAGGGATATAGGGGCGGTGGCGTAATACAGCTTCTTCGTTGCTGCATCTCAAATTTTCAGCGTAATTCAATAGTTGGTAGAATGGAGTGATGACATGACACAGTTGGAACGCGTGCTGGCCTTTCTCAAGGCTCACCCCGGTGAGCAGTTTACTGCCAAGCAGATTGCCGCCGCCATTACGCAGCAGTTTGCTGAAGACTATGCTTCTAAACGGAATAATCCACGATTTGTCGATGAGGGCAGTTTTATTGTGCAGGTGGCAGCAGAAATTGGTGCTCGCAAAAGTGCGTTGCAGTGTGCTGGCGTGGTCTGGCAGGACAGGCCAAAGCCCCGTCGATATTTTTGGGAAGCGGATGGCGATGCTTCCGGGTGTGACCAGTCGGTCATCGAGACGCATGAAACGGAAGAAGACGACCAAGAACACGAAGTTGCTTCTTTTTCCCAAGACATACGCAGTCTCAGCGAACACGATTTGTATCCTGTTCTTATGGACTACCTTAAATCTGAATTGCAATTATATTGCTTACGCATCAATGAATCTCGTTCGCGCAATACACGTGGCGCAGGCGGCAACAAATGGTTGCACCCGGATATTGTAGCCATGCAGCCGTTGGACAGAGGATGGGATGGCCTTGTGCGCAACTGTGTGCAAAAAAGCGGCAGCAATAGCGTTTGGTTGTGGTCTTTTGAAGTAAAGAAAGAGCTGACCGCGTCTAATGTGCGCGAATGTTTTTTTCAGGCTGTCAGCAATTCCAGTTGGGCCAATGAGGGGTATCTGGTAACCACCGCCATTGCTTCTGGCGGCGGTGTGGAACAGGAACTCCGCATGCTGTCGGCTTTGCACGGCATCGGTGTGATTATACTGGTGCCCGAAAATCCTTCGGAAAGTGAGATTTTTTTGCCAGCCATCAGTCGGCCCGAGGCGGATTGGCAGTCCATCAACCGCTTGCTTGTGGAAAATGGCGATTTTAAAGAATTTGTGGGGCAAGTGAGTGACTATTTTCAAACTGGTCGCTTGAGGGAACGCGACTGGGGTTGGCGTCACGAAGCGTGAATACAATTCTATTTCCAGCATTACAAAAATTCTCTGTGAAGGCCGGGATTTCTCCGGCCTTTCTTGCTGCTGGAATCAAAGCAAACGCATATACAAGGAACCGTGGTTGGCACACGAGCACCTCGCCAAGCGTAAACTGGGTTCAGATAAAAGCTATACAGGAACGGCAACAGGAATTTGAATTTGGTTGTCAATGGCCACTTTCACGGGGGTGTAGATATCCACTTCCTGCGCTTCTGTGTGGAGGGAAATGATAAGGCTATAGCGGGCAAGGCTATCTGCCTTCTTGAGGTGGGCACGTGTTTTCCACCAGCCGCCAACGGGAAAGACCGCTACACGGTTGCAGACCGCGATTTCAGCTCCAGTACCTTCCCAGTAGTCCGAGTGGACAGAACCAGAATTTCTTCCGTTGCGACCAATACCCCAGCGTTCACTAAGGGCCGCATCGCGGGGTGGAGCGGGCACGTCCTCTTCTTCCTCTCTTGCAGCTCTATTTATGCGCTTTTCAAAATCTTGAAGCGACTCATGTGGGCCGCATACTTCAAAACGTAATCCGTGCGATGCGTAGCGGTATTTGCTGTCCCACCCCCGCTGTCCAGGGCTGGGCTCAATAAAATAGGACAAGGTTATCCGCAGGGTGACTGGAGTTTCCGCCAGATCCAGCAAGGCATCTTTGGGCCATGGCAAATCGAACATCTGGAGTTGCATGCCCTCAACGAGTTTGTTTACATTTTCATCAAAATATCTAAAAGGCATAAATTCACGTTCTGCCACTAGCACCAAATTGTTATTCAAACAGCGCACGGCACGTTGCAAGGAAGGGACACCGTGCCCACATATACGCTTTAGCTTTGCAATCTCAGTCTTACTGGCACCAGGTGCGAACTGTTCACGCATGGCAGTTGTCCACTCCGCAGAGTGCACCATAAGGGCACGGATGGTTTCCGGCCATGCTTCAGGGTAGGCCAACTGTAACTGGGCAGCAAACCACGCGGCTTCTGCCGTTGCGGCACTGGTGGCGTCAAAGTTGGTGAATAAGCGATGCTGCATACGGGATGAGGTCGTCAAAACACCGAGTGCGTCATGCGTGCAGCAGTATCCGTCAGCAGAGCGCGCCACATTGCCTCCCTCAAAAACCACATCAGGCTTAGATGGCCGCTGCGAAGCCCATTTGCAGGATGTGCGGCTGTGCGGTGACAATCCGCCTTGTGGAGCCACAGCTACAGGATCTCCTGCTTGATTCTCAAGTTGCGTAAATTTTGTAAAGGCACCTATGGTAAGGGCGTTCCACGATTGTGCAGGATCTTCAACACTCATAGCCAAATTTGAGTTAGGATAGTTTGCCCAATCTTCGTTATTGCGGATGTTCCCAGCACTCAACAAAACAAGGTGTTTGGTGTCATCGCCCACACCGGCCGCCAGGCGATCAATGGCAGCAGACCATGATGTGGGTTCACCTTTGTCAGCAAAAGGTGAGGACGCACTGACAGCCATGCACAGCTGCCGCTTGCGCTCAGGGGCGGCGTTTCGCGCCTGCTGCACGGCACGCACAGTGACAAACCCGTAGAGTTTTTTTGGCAAATCATCCTGAGGGGGACGGATTTTACACGATTCCAAACAATGCGAGATAGTTATTTGGTCCGTACTGGCTAATGCCTCTGTAAGATTTCCGTATGTAGCAATACCCGCCATGCCCGTTCCATGGCCGTGATGATCGTTGATGCCCCAATCAGGGCACACGGTGTGCATGTCTTCATCTTGCAAGACGGGCGCAAGCAAGGAGTGTCCATTATTAACGCCTGTATCCAAAATGCAGACTGAGACAGAGGATTCTGTGTCAAACTGGGTCTTTCCCAAAAGTGAGGTGGCCCAGTCAGCCTGCTCCTTGGGGGTGAGATCGAGAAAAAATTCAGCGGGTTCACGTGCAAGACGACACTCGGCGATATCGCTGGAAACTTGCAATAGCCTATGGAAGGCATCCCTGTTGATTTTAGCCAAAACGACAACACGCTCAGGGAATGAAAGGCGAGACGTTTTACTATATTTAATTTGAAGGGCTTCAGCCTGTTGCTCAAAACGCCTCACAGCCTCAGCTGTTTCGTCATCCTTCAACCATAATTCACACCATTGCGGTATTTCCCGTGGCATTTCAGCTTGAGCGTCGGTCCAAAAGTCATCCAAAAGGGCGAGACGAATCTCCTCAATACCACTGATGAGCTCGCCGTTCTTCGGATTCCCTTTTATCGTCAGTTCTGTTGCATAAGACTGAATTTTTTTCGTGAAGTTTTCTTTTTTTTCGTTGGGAATGAAGATGGTGGCAACCGTAGTTTTGGCATCATTTTCCACAAGCTGCTTCACGTTAAGCAACGTGTAATCGCCGCGGCTACTATCAAGACTCTTCGTCGCAAGATCTTTGCCTGCCGCTCCTTTGACCTGAAGATATACGCCTTTCTTCGCTGGTAGTGGTAAAACACTTTGCTCAGTGCTTCGCGTATTTTCGGCCCATGCGGCGGTAAAAAGACGTTGAACGTGATCTGCATGAGCTCTGGGGGTACGGAGCGGATATTTTGGATCCCCCCCTCCATTGCCTTTGTAGCGCTTTAACTCAGGCTCGGTGGGGATAAACAGAAGAGGATACTCTTGCATGGGCTACCTTGCGTATTTGGCTTTACGTGCAAGAAGGGCAGCAACGAGGTCGTCCTGCTGCACCTCTGTCTTATCATGCAGGATATTATTTTTCATTGCATCTGCACAGGCTTCGGAAATTTCAGCGTGGCTCAATCCCTCTGCTGCATTGACGACACTATCCATACACTCCGGAGGACGCCAGAAAAATCCCAGCTTATTCGGCAAAAGCTGTTCTATAGTTGCGCGGTCAGGGCTTGCATAATACAGTACATCGTCAAAGCGCCTAAAAAGGGCCGCATCAAGGATGGTCGCTTCATTGGTGGCGGCAACGATAATACTTTCAGAAGCATCTTGCTCTAACAGCTGCAAAAACGTGTTCAGTACCCGGCGCATTTCACCCACATCATTGGCGCGCGAACGTTCTCCCCCGATGGCGTCAAATTCGTCAAAAAGATAGACACCCCGGTGTTGAGTCATATGGAAAAATATTTGCCGCAATTTGGCGCTAGTTTCACCCATGTACTTCGTCACCAATTTATCCATGAGCACTGTATAAAGAGGCAGATGGAGTTCGCCAGCCAAAATTCGAGCGGTCATGGTCTTACCCGTACCAGGAGGCCCGGCAAGCAAACTTTTACGGCGAGGTAACATGCCATGTGCGTGAAGTTTCGCCCGTTGTTTGTACTCCAGTAGCAATCGCTCTATCTGAGAAAGTACTCTCGATGGAAGAATGGCCTCGGGCAAACGCTCCTCGGGGTGAGAAACGATAACAAGGTCGCTTATCTCGGCAGCGGCATTGTCTTTGAAGGATAAAACCTTGGCGTGAAGAGGCTGCCCTTTGATGGCGTCCACAAGCTGACGAATTTCAAGCGCAACAGTGCCATGCCCCAGCTTCGTTTCATGTGCTGCAAGCTGGATAGCCGTGGAAATAAACCTATCACGGTCATTTTCCTTGAAGGCGCGTATGAGCGTTGTTACTTGTGATGCTGTGGCCATTGTTTTTCCCCTAATAAGGACAACACAAAAGTCTAGAAAAGTAAACGCCACCGGGGTCAGCAATGTGCCTCACCCCTCGTAAGCATATCTCTGAAAAATTAGTGTTCCTGATATATAAGCCTAAGAATGAAACGAAGAAAATGCACCTACGAAAGCATTCCCAGGGAGCTAAAATTGTTATTCATCCAACCCTAAGAATATATTACTCTTTCAAGAACACCAGAGTAATGCTTCAAGCCAACTTGAAAGCCCTGTCCAGCACTAAGCTGGGCGGGGTTTTGTCGTTTTGTTATTGCAGGAGGATTTTCATATGAACCAATATCAATCAGAAAACATCACCGAATTGGCCAAGGCCTTGCTCAGCGTGCAGCGAACCGTGCGCCCCATAGCCAAGGACGCTGAAAATCCTTTTACCAAAAGCTGGTACGCCAGCCTCAACAGCGTCATGGATGCCTGTCGTGATGCGCTCATCGAAAACGGCATCTGGCTGTGTCAGTACCCTGTGCCAGTGGAGCAATCCAACTCACTCGGGTTGGTTACAAAATTGACTCATGCAGAGTCTGGTCAGTGGCAAAGCTCCTTGGCCGTAGTGCCTCTGCCCAAGGCCGACCCACAGGGAATGGGATCGGCCATGACCTATTGCAGGCGGTACGCTCTGACCGCCATGCTGGGCATGGTCACAGAAGACGACGACGGCGAAGGGGCAAGAACTGGTCGAAAATCGGCATCTCGCCCGAAATTGCCCGTAAACAGTCCTGAAACGAAAAAAGCGCATTTGCCCGGCACCAATATCAAAAAGAATTCTTCAGCCACCTCAAATCGCTCGTCAGCAGTACTCGAAAATCTTCCTCTGCTTGAAGGCGTCACCTACCAGCAGGTTACTGCCCAGGACGGACGGCCTTGCATCATTGCCAGCGGCAACACGCAAGCCAAAAAGGAAATACTCACAGGCGCGGGCTTCCGCTGGAACCCGCAGAGAAAATTATGGTGGAAATATGTTGATGCCGCATAGTGAAAACAAAAAGATCGAGTGAAAGGGCTGCCTGATGGCGGCCCTTTCGCTTTTATGGAGACAAAATCATGAAACAGACGGACCGCACGGAAGGCTTGCGGGCATTAATCCGTCAGGGGCTGCAGGCGGTCTCTCAGCAAAGTACCGCCGCTCATCTGGGCGACAGATCCACGTATGTGGGCATGAGCGACATTGGCCAGCACTGGGAATGCTCACGAGCGGCACTTGCTAGAAAGGTGATGCCAACACCGAATAGTCTGGAGCGGTTGCTGACCCTGCAACGCGGGCATTGGTTTGAATCCGGGGTTGGCCAGGCTCTGACATCGCTGGGCCTGCATGTTCTGCCTCAGCTTGAGATCAACTGGCAGTATCAAGGGGTGCCCATCAAGGCCCATCTTGATTTTGTGCTGGTCTGGGGTGCTCCCGTCAACGCCATACGGATTCTGGAAGTGAAGAGTACGGACAAGCTGCCTGCTTCGCCGCACGATTCCCACTTGCTGCAACTGCACGGGCAAATAGGTCTACTGACTCAAGCCTGGGACAAGCCTGCCTTCAGCATTCGTGCTGAGGACGGCACGCTTCTACATGACAAAATGACCTTCCCACAACTTTGCCGTGCCCAACTTGGCCTTCAGTTGCCCAAGCAAGCTGAGAAACTGAGTATGGAAGCCTGGCTGCTTTGTCTTTCCATGAAGGATGTGACCACCTTTGGTCCCTACACTTTTAATCAGGCCATGCTGGATACGGCTCTTGACCATGCGGTCCAACTCTGGGGCGACCTTACGGCCTACCGTGCCAGGAATTTGTCCCTTTCACAGGTAACCTGCGCCCAAGGTTTTTATCCGATCTGTTCCTACTGTGAATACAACGGCGACTGCCCTAAATTCCCGCAGGGAGTGCAGATGCCACAATGGGAGCCTGCTCTGGACAAGTTGGCCGTTCTTAAAAACCAGCGCACCACTTTGGATGCTGAAATCAGGGAGATGGAAGCCGTACTCAAGCTTGTACATCGGCAGGCTGGTACTCGCGACTGGGTACAGGCTGGAAAGCACCGCTTCCGAGCTGCAATCACATCTGGGCGGAGCACGCTTAACCGCGATGTCTTGCGTGAAGAACTGACCGATATTTTCCGCTTTGAGCGCTTGGGCGACCTTGACGTGGATGCCTTGCTGGCCCGCTGCGAGCGCACGGGTGCGCCTTCCGAACGGGTGTGCGTTTCCCCTGTCAACTGAACTCGGCGGATTCTGAAATAATCCGTTGGCACGAGTCTTATGCGAAGATTGTGTTTCAGGGGGCTTCTTGACGGATGTCAAATTAGATGTCATTAAAGACATTGAATTTGATTCAATTGGAGAGTTTCATGGATCCTATACACGCCAATATTACAGTGAGTGTCACGGAACTCAAACGCAATTTTGCAAATATCTTGGCTACTGCCAAGGATGCTCCAGTGGCAGTTTTGAACCACAACAAACCGGAAGCCTACCTTTTGTCCGCAAAGCATTACGAAGAAATCCTTGGAATTCTTGAAGACCTTGAAGACAAGAAGATCGTTGAAAGCCGCGAGCATGGCCCTTTTGTCACGGTGACGCTTGATGAGCTATAGTCTGCAGTTTCATGAGATTGCGCTGAAGGAGTGGAAAAAACTGGATGCCAGCATCCGGGAACAGTTTAAAAAGAAACTGGCTGAACGTTTGGAACATCCACGGGTTCCTTCATCCGCTTTGTCTGGCATGCGCGATTGCTATAAAATAAAACTGCGCTCAATTGGATATCGGCTGGTGTACAAGGTGGATGACGGCATCCTCTTTGTCTCAGTCATTTCCATTGGCAAGCGTGAACGCCTTGAAGTATATCGGAAGGCTTTGCAACGTGTGACTCCGGAAGAATAGCCGTAAGGCAGGCCGCTACCATCCGCAGGGCTATTTACACCCACTGAAGCCGTTCAATGTCTTCGGTCGATCAAGATTAACAAACATTACACCAAGTTTAACAAAAAAGCGTGTCCGTAAGGGCGCGCTTTTTTGTTTTGGAGGACAAAATGAAAAGCACCCTTACTTCCGAACTCGACTCTCTCCAGCCCACCGACCTTGATGCCGGTCAGGTGTTCAGCGGCAAACCCTCCGGCACCATTGTAAGAGGCTACGCGGCAGCATCTGCATACACCCCGGCAATAGATCTCGACTACATATTCCACGAGTCCAGTAGGGATATTGTGGTCTGGTTTCTCGCTTCAGCCGTAGGTGAGTCTGCGAGCCGTACGGATGAAGACAGCAATTGGTTACACGGTAATTCATCAACGCAATCACTGTCGCTATCCGTAAGCGGTAAAGCCGCTAACGGCTACCGCAACCCTCAGGGACTGCAGGAACCTCTCTATGTCTTCGGCCCCACAGGCTGCGGCAAAACCAGTTGCATCAAGCAGTTGGCGGCCAGGCTCAATTACCCCGTCTTTGAGGTAACAGGACACGGGCGGCTGGAATTCGCCGATCTGGTGGGGCACCTGACGGTCAAGGACGGCAACATGGCCTTTGAGTATGGCCCGCTGGCATTAGCCATGCGGTACGGCGCACTTCTTCTGCTTAATGAGATTGACTTAACCTCGCCAGAAATCGCCGCTGGCCTGAACAGCGTCTTGGATGGCTCCCCCCTGTGCGTAGCGGAAAATGGGGGCGAGGTCATCCAGCCGCACCCCATGTTCCGCTTCGTAGCCACAGCCAATACCAATGGCGCTGGCGATGACACGGGCCTGTACCAGGGCACACAACGCCAGAACCTCGCGTGGCTGGACCGCTTTACCATCTGTGAAGTGGGTTACCCAACTGCGGATGTGGAAAAAAGCTTGCTTGCCTGGCGCTTCCCTTCACTGCCCGAAGCGCTCTGTGCCACCATGGTGGAGTACGCCAACGAAATCCGCAAACTATTCATGGGCGAAGCTTCGACCGGCAATCTGACCAACACCATTGAAGTTACCTTCTCCACGCGCAGCCTGCTGCGCTGGGGCGATCTGACCGTGCGCTTCCAGCCTTTGGCCCATCAGGGCATACAGCCTGTCACCTATGCCCTTGACCGAGCGCTTGCCTATCGCGTCAGCCGCGAAACCCGCGCCATGTTGCACGAACTGGCCCAACGCATGTTCCCGCAACAGGTGGAAGCTGACGCCCTTAAAACCAAAACGACTGAAACAGAAAGCCTGCAAGGTGAACAAGCCCTGCGCTTCATGCGCAGCCATTTGAGGAACACTCCCACGGTGGCGAAGCCTCGTGTTCATCTGGAGGTAGCTCATACTCCTCCCGGTAAAAAACAGAGCGGAAAGTTCTGGATTGGCGAGGCCAGGCCTGAAGGTCTTATGCTCCATTGGGGCAAGCCGGACACTGCCGGGCAACAACACTCTATCCCTGCTGAAAATTGTGCGGGCAACAATTCCGTACTGGAGCTTGAAGCCCGTGCAGCCAAAAAGCTCACCGAAGGCTACGTCCTAAACATTACAAAAAGCTTATTTTAGGAGGCTGTTATGACACCGATTGTTTCTGACATTCGCATTCTTGACAATTTACTGGCCCTCAATCTCAATGTCAGCCTGTGGTCAGCCCGGCGCAAGATGAGCCAAGAAGACCTGGGCGGCGCAGAACTGCCCCCTGAAGACCTGGCATCTCTGGGATCAAAGCGCATTGCTGACCCGGAAAACCTCAAAGTGTTTGGTACGCTCAAGGCCCGCGCCTTCAATTATCTGGACAGGCACGGCGTGCGCTTCATGTCCGGCTGGGCCATTCCTGAAGAAAAAGCCGGTGAAATCGTGCAAGAGCTTTGCAATATACGCAACGATTTTCAGAAAGAAAAAGAGGCCTTTCTGGCAGGTTATGATCAGAATGTGCAGGCCTGGATAGAAAAGCACCATCAGTGGGGCGAAATTATACGCAATTCCATTGTGGGGCCGGACTATGTTCGCGTCCGTATGGACTTTCGCTGGCAATTATACAAGGTGTCCCCGTTGGAACAGCACTTGGACAACACAGCCGTGCTGGAAGCCGGTCTGGCAGAAGAAGTGCAGGGCCTCGGTGACACGCTCTTTGGTGAAGTAGCCAAATCCGCCGAAGACATCTGGCGCAGGGTTTACCACGGCAAGACAGAAGTAACTCACAAGGCCCTTTCTCCTCTGCGGACTCTGCATACCAAGCTCACGGGCTTGTCGTTTGTGGAACCGCATATCGCTCCTGTAGCAGATATCGTGCAGGCCGCACTGCTTCGCATGCCCAAGAAGGGCAACATTATCGGCACAGACTTGCTGCTTTTGCAGGGTTTGGTCTGCCTGCTCAAGGACAGTGATGCCCTAGTGGCGCACGCGCAGAAGGTCGTTGAAGGCTATGGCCCGGCCTTTGTGCTGGACGCTTTGCTGGCCGATTCGGGCGTTGTCAACGAATCAGACGCCCCCGCTGGACAGATAGATGACATCGTAGATGGGGAGATGGGCGACGAGCCCATACTGCCGGACATCCCTGTGGCAGACAACACGCTGCCTCATTCTGCCATTCCCAGCCTGGGCCTGTGGTGATGCCGTGATTCGTTCAAAAGACATTCTCAACTGCCTGCCCCTGCTGGCGTCCGTGCTGGGCGACCAGTACGGGGTGCAGATACGTATCGGTGGCAATGAAGCCTGCACCAACGGCAAGATCATTCAACTGCCCTCATTGCCGATGGATTGCGAACCGGAACTATTGGCAATGGTTCGCGGATTTGTCGATCACGAGGCGGCCCATATACGGCATACGGATTTTGGCGTGCTACAAGCCGCCAACCTTGATCCTGTGACCTTCAACCTCTTTAACTGCCTGGAGGATTGGCGCATCGAGAAAAAGCTGTCTGGCATTTTTCCTGGCAGCCGATACAACCTGAACTGGTTGATACGACGATTCTTTGTGGAGCAGGCACAGCCAAGGGCCGGGGATGATTCCCCGGCCCTTGCTGTTTTGGACTATGTGCTGTTGACCGTGCGGGCCTGGGATGTGGAAGAAGTTAACATTCCACGCATGGTAGCAGCAGAGGTGCTACGCCAGCACTTCCCCGGCCTGAAAGAAGTGCTGGATGCCATTCTGGCCAAGGTTTTCATCCATTGCCCGGACACGGCTGCAGCCATTGCCTCTGCCCGTCAATTGGCCCAGAGCATCCGGCAGTGGGAGCCGCAACAGCAACAAAGGAAAACCAGAACAAACGAAGCTGATCACACTGATTCTGCCCCTCAATCAGATCAGGATATTTCGTCTGATTGTGCATCTCAAGCGGAGCAGCCCATATCCCCCAGCAAGGCCAAAACCCAGCTTACAGCCCTGTTGCACGCCGAAGCCCAAGACCTGCCCCAAAGCCTAGGTGAGCGTCTTTCAACGGCACTTGTTCTTTGTCAGTCAGAGTCGGCCTTTGAGAGCGTTACGGTGGCGGTGGAAGGATTTCGACCTTCGGGCGTATTGTCTGAGTCACAAAAGCTGCAAGCTCTTCAGGTCAGCATTGCCTTGCGCACACGTCTTCAGGGTTTTTTACAGGCACAGACACAAAAACGGTGCACCATCGGTCGGCGCGGGGCCTTACACACCGGATCGCTCCATCGGCTGCAGACGGGTAATCCGCGTATCTTCCGCAGGGAGGCGGAACAGGCTGGCCTCAACACTGCTGTGCATATCCTGCTGGACGTCAGCGGAAGTATGAGCGGTACGCCGATAGCTCTGGCAAGGCAGGCGTGCTTTGCTGTGGCAAAAGCGCTGGAAAATATCAAAGGCGTAAACCCTGCGGTCACGGCTTTTCCCGCGCTGGCTTCCACAAGTTCTGTATTCCCCATCATGAGGCATGGTCAAAAGGTGCCGGGCAGCTTTGACATCAACGCTTCAGGTGGAACCCCTCTGGCTGCGGCTTTGTGGTGGGCTATGCAGACAATGCTGTTCCTCAGGGAGCAACGAAAAATAATTCTCATCATCACTGACGGTGTGCCTGATAGCACACACGCAGCAACCCACGTCGTGGGCGTAGCGCAAAAGCTTGGTTTTGAGGTGTATGGGCTTGGCATCCGTGATGAACATATATCCCATCTGCTGCCGCAGACCAGTCGGGCCATCAATGATCTGCCTGACCTGGCCCCCACCATGTTTGACATGCTTCAGGACGCTCTGCTGAAAGGATGGGCATCATGATGGTACCACTGGACTTTTGCCGTTGGACTCCGGCACGGCCCGTCTCAATAATTTTCACCTGCAACCGGCGGCGCATTCCGCGCTGCTAACACCAAGGAGGTTGTATGAACCCACTGGCATGGATACCTGTTGCCATCGCTGTGCTGCAGGTTATCAAAGAAAACTGGGACGATTAACCATTAACAGGCAGGGGCGGGGTCAGACCCGCCCTCTGCGTTTGCCCAACTGAAAAGGAGAAAATTATGAGCAAGACGTGGACATTCATCGGCGGCGTGGTGGCTGGCATCGTCGGGGTATTTACGGCGGCCTATGTGGCTACGGAACTGGAGTCCCAAGCGGGTAGTGATTGCCCGGAAACAACGGAACAGGAAAGCCTGGCGCTCCCCGAAGGTAAGGGCGAAAAAATTTAGAAATCTTGAATCATTACTGATGGCGGATAGAGTTCCCACTTTATCCCGCCATCAGTATCGATGCGTTCGCCAACCACATGGAACAATTGTGGCAATTTTTTTCCCTTGAACCTAGTACAAAGTTGTTTTGAAAGGATTTCTAATTCAAGAAAATGATTGATATAAGAATGAAGCACCGCCTTATCAGCATATTGAAATTTTCTTTGGATCTCTCTAGACGCGATGATTTCTCTGGGTTTCAAAAACTCTGATAAATTTTTGTAGAGCAGTTTGTTTTTAGATATTTTTTCAAGTAGATATATTTTTTCATTTATGAGCTTTCTTGCCAACACATCAGCATGTGACCACGCCCAATTTGGGCTATTGGGAAAGGAATCCTTTTTCAAAAAACGCAGTATGCAATAAATTTTTATACTTGTAGACCTGTATAGTTCTGATAAATTTCTTATATTATCTTTTATAAACGGTATCTCCTTGAGCATTAAGTTTATATTGTTACAATTACTATCAATATCATTTTTGTCACTTGCAGTGATTCTAAAAATGGTTTCTTTATGTTTTTTTGAAATCTGTAATGAAGTCTTAATTATAGTCTCAAATGTTTCATTGAAACTGTCATCTCTATTTAACAAATTGTCTTTTATGAAAATAAATCTGTTCATAAGCCCTATTCTACGCATACTCTTTTGGCACAGCAATTTTGTGGCATTTTCAGTGGTAGTATAGGATAAAACGTTAAGGAAGCTCTTCGCTCGCCTTCTTGATGGTAACATTGGTATTGATTTGCGAATTAAATGGTACAGGCTTTCAATGTCAACATTTCGATTCAAAAGGCAGTCAACAAATGTTCGTTTGTTGTTGGCTTTTACATCAAAGATATTTATGATCCCATCCTTCTCTAATGCTTTGATAAGTTCTTTTTTTGAGATGCCTTTGTTCTCTATCACATCGCTTTCGTAATTATTTTCTCGATCGCTAAAAATGACAAAGCCGAAATTGGGCAAGTATGTGTTGTCGTCTATTTTTATTGAGACTGACTCTCCCATGATCTCAGCAATTGAGAAAAGTGTTTGCGCCAAACAAAGTGAGTCCATGCGAAACAACATCCGCACACATGGCGGTTCAAAAGCAAGTGTGCCCCAAAAACCTGAATGCGGCAGTGGATTGAGATATCTTGGAAAGGATGGTGCACGATTAGGCATTGTGTTGCTCCTCCGGGTCTGCCCAATTGTGACAAAAGGGCGAGGGTATGTACACAGCCTGTTTAACCCGGGCATCCTCACTAGGTATCACTGGTATTCACCTTGCGTCATTCTCAAACGGGGGAGAGGTGGGGGAGAGGGTTTTGCACAAACGAAAAAAGGACTCAGGTATTTCTACCTAAGTCCTTGATTTCTATGGTGCCGAGGGACAGAATTGAACTGCCGACACGGGGATTTTCAGTCCCCTGCTCTACCAACTGAGCTACCTCGGCCCTTGGGCCAGAGTGGATTAAATTCCACAGCGGCTGGAGAAGTCTTCTACCTACTTGCCAAGGCTTTGGCAAGCCTTTTTTTGCAAGTTTTACACAAAACCTTGAAAATCGTGCGTCTTCCGGCCATACTGCCGTTGTTGCAGCAACAGGGCAGGCCGTCAGATTGCTTTGGCCTGTTTTGTTTTGCGAGTTCTTCCTTCTTGGGCAAGCGCAGCCTGCGTGCAGCAATGCCGGGTCAAAGCGCCTGTCAGAGCAGAACTTGGGGGCATGCCCCCAAAATGTCTATGGTCACATCATCCATCCCGGATGCCCTCGCAACAAGGATTTTTTTAGTGAAACTGGGCAATCCTTTTCCTCAAATAGCGCATGATTTTGCAACTATGGGTGTTTCAGGCCTGGCAAGAACCATCGTGCAGGCTCTTCTTATCGGTGGAGCGACGGGCGTGGTTATCGGGCTGTTCCGCCACTTGAATAATATAATTACTCACTGGGTTGTGCGGTCTGTGACTGAGCACGGCCTGAGTGACAGTCTTGTTGCCTGTGCGGTGTTTTTCGGCCTGCTGCTGCTGGCTGTTATTTCTGTGTTGCTGTTGCGCATTGAACCGCTTATCAGCGGCAGCGGCATTCCGCAGGTTGAGCTTATGGTCAAGGGCAGACTGCGCATGAACTGGTTTCGTGTGCTGGTGTGCAAGTTTGCCGGGGCTTTGACAGCGCTGACAGGTGGCCTTTCTGTGGGCCGCGAAGGCCCGTGCATCATGATGGGCGCGTCTCTTGGCGTGGGGGTTGGGCGGTTGTGGCATGATCCGAAAGCCGCGCACGAACCCCGGTTTCTTGTAGGGGGCAGTGCCGCGGGGCTTGGGGCTGCCTTTGGCGCGCCTTTGGCGGGCATGTTTTTTGCCTTTGAGGAAATGAAGACGCCGCTTCGTGTGCCGATGATTATTACATGCGCCACTACAGCTTTTGCGGCCATGTATGTGATGCAGGCCATTTACGGTTTTGGCCTGGTTTTCCCCTTTGGTTCGCGCCCCATGCTGCCCTGGCAGTCCTGGTGGCTGGTTCCTGTGGTGGGTGTGGCTATGGGGGGGCTTGGCGTTCTGTACAATATCATGCTTATTCGTATGACCCTCTGGGCCGACAAGACGAAAATGCTGCCCATGCACCTGCGTGTGGTCATTCCCTTCATGTGCGCCGGGCTGTTTTTATATTTTTATCCCACAGTGCTGGCAGGTTTTGGCATTACAGCCCTGCAACTTGCCGACATAGCCTTGCCGCTGACAGCGCTTTTACTGCTGCTGACTGTCAAAATGCTTTTCTCCTGCGCGAGTTTCGCCACCGGGGTCGCGGGCGGCCTGCTTATGCCCATTCTGTTTATGGGGGCTATGGCCGGGGCCTGCGTTACATCAGCGCTGCTGCTTTTTGACATGGTCACTCCCGAAAAAAGCGTCATCATACTCATTCTGTGCATGGCCGGGTTGTTCGGCTCATCGGTGCGGGCTCCTCTGACAGGGGCATTTTTGATGCTTGAAATGACGGGTGCCTATCCCAACATGGTATTTATCATCATCACGGCGTATATTGCCGCTTTTGTGGCCGACAAAATGGGTTGCGAACCGGTGTACGACAGCCTGCGCAGACGGTGCGTGATTGAGGGAAAAATCAAGCGCCCCAGATACAAACCGCGCCGCCCGCAGAGGGTTGCCAGCGGTTCCCCCGGCGGCGTGATGTAGAATTTTCGCAGGAGCGGCTTTTTTGATGCGCGCAATAATTTTCATAACATACTGTTATAATTAATATTAATAAATAGTGCTTGCACTTTGTGATTGGAGTGGCTATTTTGGCCCTTCAATGTAAATCAGGCCATGTGGAGTAGGTATGACCCGTAAAGACCGCACAGAAGGCATATACAGCCGCCGCGAAGTTCTGGATGAGAGCGAACGCCGCCAGTATTGCCTTATCCAGCTTAAGGACTTGCTTTCCTACGCGTACCGCTATTCGGAAGACGTGAAAAAGCGTTTTGACCGTGCGCAGTTTAATGTGGAGAAGTTCAAGACCCTTGCTGACATCAAGCATATTCCCATTCTCAAGAAGAAGGAGCTTATCTTTCTTCAATCTATGGGGCCGCGTCTGGGCGGACTGCTGACCAAGGATATTGGCGAACTCAAGCGCATATTTTTGTCCCCTGGCCCCATTTTTGACCCGGAAGACCGTGGCGAAGATTACTGGGGCTATACAGAAGCCTTTTATTCCGTGGGCTTTCGCCCCGGCGACGCCGTGCAGAATACCTTCAACTATCAGTTGACGCCAGCGGGCCTGATGTTTGAGGAGCCCCTGCGCAATCTTGGCTGTGCGGTTATTCCCGCCGGGCCAACCGATGCCGCCACGCAGCTGGACATCATGCAGAAGCTGCGTGTGTCTGGGTACGTTGGCACGCCGAGCTTTCTTATGCACTTGGCGCAGAAGGCCGAAGAAAAAGGCCTTAACCTGCGCAAGGATCTCTTTTTGGAAGTGGCTTTCGTCACTGGCGAAAGGCTTTCGGAAAAGATGCGCTCGCAGATGGAAAAAAAGTACGATCTGGTCATGCGCCAGGGCTATGGTACGGCTGACGTGGGCTGCATCGGTTACGAATGCTTCCACAAGACCGGGCTGCACATCGCCAACCGCTGCTTTGTGGAAATTTGCCATCCTGACACGGGTATTCCCCTGAAGGACGGCGAAGTGGGCGAAATCGTGGTCACGGCCTTCAACAAGACCTATCCGCTTATTCGTCTGGCCACGGGCGACCTTTCGTTCATCGACCGCAGCCCTTGCGCTTGCGGCCGCACCAGCCCGCGCCTTGGCAGCATTGTGGGCCGCGTGGACACCACGGCCCGTATTATGGGCATGTTCGTGTACCCGCATCAGGTTGAACAGGTAATGAGCCGCTTTGAGGAAATCAAGCGTTGGCAGATCGAAGTCACCAACCCCGGCGGCATCGACGAAATGACCCTTTTTGTGGAAACCAGCGGTTTCAAGCGCGAAGAAGAGCTGCTGCACCAGTTCCGCGAAAAGATCAAGCTGCGCCCCGAACTGCGCGTACTGGCTCCCGGCAGCCTGCCCCCGCAGATCCGTCCCATCGAAGACAAGCGTCATTGGGACTAAGCCCCAGCGCTGTGAGAATATCAGAGGCCAGCTCCGTAAGGGGCTGGCCTCTGAACGTGTTGGCTGCGCCAACACGACCGGGAATCAGGAGCAGGCTGCGGCTTTGCCGCGCCGTTCCGCGAGTGATTGCCGTGCGTTTCCGCCCGTCGGCCTTGCCGACGCTGGCGGCGCAAAGCCCTGAAGTTGGGCTTTGTCATCTGGCTTGTCAGCCAGCTCCGTAAGGGGCTGGCCTCTGAACGTGTTGGCGCAGCCAAAGAATTTCAGAATCGTATATGGCGAAAGCTTGACAAATAGATAGCACACTACTATTTAGCTATGCATCAAAATGAGGTTGCACAATGAGCGCATCACCCAGAGACACAGTGGGTATGACCATAAACCGTGTGGGTCGCCTGTGGCGAACTCGCCTTGATGAACGTCTGGTGCCGCTGGGCCTGACGCAGGCCCGTTGGCTGGTATTGGTACATCTTTCGCGCATGAATGATGAAGCTTCACAAAAGGAGCTTGCCCAGTCCATAGGCGTGGAAGGGCCAACGATGGTTCGCGTGCTGGACGGCCTTGAGCGTTTGGAGCTTGTAGAGCGGGTGGCCCACAAGGACGACCGCCGCGTCAAAATGGTGCGCCTTACCCCCAAGGCTCAGGGAGTTCTTGAGGACATAATGCGGATAGGTTCCGGCCTGCGTGGCGAAGCTTTGGTAGGCTTGTCCGACGAAGAGCTGGCCGAATTTTCACGGGTACTTGAAATCATACTTAACAATTTAAGCGTTATGACCGCCCGCTGACGGCAGCCGTGCGCCTTTCAAGGAGCTGACAGCGCATGCCACTTTCCCTTTCGCCTCAGGCTGCGCGCCTGTTGTCTGCCCCAGTACGCAACAGAAAACGTGTTTTTCTGCTTTCCGGGTTGATCTTGGTTGCGGCGGTTGTTGCTTTTTGGGTTCACCGCCAGCGGCATGTTACGGAAAACGATGCAAGAGTAATGGCCGACATGATAACCATCAGCAGCCGTGTGGACGGCTGGGTGGCGCAACGTGATGTTACCGATGGCGACATGGTGACTGCGGGCAGCCAGCTTGTTGTTATTGACCAGCGCGAAGCCCTCATGCAGGTGGAAGAACTGCGGGCCAGCGACGAGGCTTTACGGCTGGAATCAGAAAGGGTGAAAACCCTGCTGGAAATAAGCCGGGGCGCTACAGAAAGCGCCATAGCCGCAGCACGGGCCCACCGGGCCAATGCGGAAGCTGCCCTGCATTTCAGCCAGGCCGAGCTGGATCTGGCTCGCAAGGACTTCACACGCAGTGAAAATCTCATTGCAGAAAATGCCATTGCCCGCCGTGTATGGGATCAGAGCCGTACCGTTTTGCAGCAGGCCGAAGGCAAGCACCGTCAGGCTTTGGCCCAGCTGGCGGAAGCTCAGGCAAACCTTGACCAGGCTCTTGCCCATCAGGACGACCCCCGGGTGCTTGAAGCCCAGCTGGCCCAGCTGGAACAGCAGCGTGCAGAGGTGCAGGCCCGCATCAGGCAAAAGGACGTGGCACTGGCTGACCGTGTGGTGCGCAGCCCCATTGATGGCGTGGTTGACCAAAAATTTGTGGAACCGGGCGAATACGTCATCCCCGGTCAGCGTCTTGTCATCCTGCACGATCCCAAGGCCGTGTGGGTGGAGGTTCTGCTCAAGGAAACCAAGTTGAGCGGCCTCAAGCCCGGCCAACCTGTGGACATCAGTGTTGACGCCTACCCTGGCCGCACCTTCATTGGCAGTGTCGAGCGCATTGGCACTGCGGCCACCAGCCAGTTTGCCCTTATCCCCAGCCCGAACCCCTCGGGCAATTTTACCAAGATCAACCAGCGCGTGCCCGTGCGTATCAAGGTTGAGCAGCCGGACGACAACCCCCTCCGGCCCGGCATGATGGTGGAGGTGGACATTGACCTCGCCGGAATTTGACGCTCTGGCGCAACGTTATGGCGCGGCCTACAAATGGTGGGCAACAGCGGCGGTCATGACGGGCTGCATCGCCACGGTGCTGTCTTCTACTATCGTCAATGTGGCCATGCCCGACATTATGGGCGAGTTCGGCATGGGGCAGGATCAGGTGCAGTGGCTTTCCACAGCCTTTCTGGCTGCCATGACGGCCTCCATGCTGACAACAGACTGGATGCTGCGCACCTTTGGCCTGCGGCGCTCCTACCTGGGCGCAATGGTAGCCTTTCTGCTGGCGTCGCTGGTTGGCGGCGCAAGCCCGGATGTGGAAATTCTCATTCTGTCGCGCTCCATCCAGGGGGCTGCCGCCGGGCTGGTGCAGCCGCTGGCAATGGTGATGGTTTTTTCCGTCTTTGGCGCGGATAATCGCGGCATGGCAATGGGCATTTTCGGTTTGGGCGTGGTGCTGGCTCCGGCTCTTGGCCCTACGGTGGGCGGCCTGCTCATCGACAATTATTCCTGGCGCTATGTTTTTTTGCTGGGCCCGCCGTTTTGCCTTGTCAGCATGGCGCTGGCTGCGGCATTCTTGCCGGGCCGGGACACTGCCGCGACGCACACGGTTTTTGACCTGTGCGGTTTCGTTTTGCTGTGCGTGGGTATCGGCACGCTGCTTGCCGGAATTTCCAGCGGACAACGCGAAGGATGGGATTCAGACTACGTACTGGGCGCGTTTTTTGTGAGCGTATGTTCCTGGGCTGGTTTTATCATTCGCGAACGTACCTGCCCAAGCCCGCTGCTGACGCTCGGCGTCTTCGCAAATTTGCGTTTTGTGGCAGCATCGGCTGTGGCCTTTATTCTGGGAATGGGGCTTTTTGGCTCCACCTATCTTATTCCTCTTTTTGTGCAGACCATTCAAGGGTACAGCCCTACAGAGTCCGGTCTTTTGCTCATGCCGGGCGGCATTGTTCTTGGTGTTGCCATGCCCCTGGCTGGCCGTCTGGCTGACCGATTGCCGCCATACGCGCTCATTATGGCGGGGTTGGGCGTATTCGGCTTGTCCAGCCTGTATATGGCCGATGCCGGAACCTCCACCTACTTTTGGGATTTTGTCAGCTGGATTGCACTGGGGCGCATCGGTCTGGGGCTCATCATGCCCTCGCTGAACAGCGGGGCGCTGCGTTTGCTTGATGCAAAGCACATGGCTCAAGGGGCCGGGGCCATCAACTTCAGCCGGCAGTTGGGGGGCGCGCTGGGGGTGAGTATACTTTCCGTGTATCTGGAACGTCAGACCGAACTGTATGCCCAGGCCTTCAATACGCTGCAAACCGGCACTCACGCTGCCGCTGATGCGCTTGATCTGATTTCATCGCTCTTTGTCAGGGGAGGGCAGCTGGATAACGTGGCGCAGGCCTTGCGCCCTCCACAGGCCTATAACTTTCTGGCAGAAATGTTGTCTGCCCAGGCCAGAACTATGGGATTCAGGGAAAGTTTTCTTTTTGTGGCAATAGCCTTTTTCGTGGCAATTATTCCAGCCTTGTTCATGCGCACTGCCAGACGGGTCTGACGCGTCCTGAGGGCACAGATCTTCGGGTTGGCGAGAGCAGATTAGCGCTGAATTTCTTCACATTTCAACGCTGTCATTCTGCCAAAAATGTAATTAGGCGGGGCCATGCCGCGCTGTGGCGCTGCAATGCCGTGCAGCGTTGGGGCCGTATAATTTTGAAATTTTTTAGCTGCCCAACAGCAGCGCATAAAACAGCAAGGCCTCCAAAGAACTTCAACGAGAAGTTTTCTGGAGGCCATAATTTTGCCGACGTTGCCATCAGGCAAGTACAAAAAAATCAGGCAGCGGCTTGAAAGCACGCCAGCGAATGATGCGGTATCCGGTTGTGAGCAGGCTAAACTGGCTTGCAGGGAGCCTATTCGATTTCCTGAGCCAGAATCAGCTCCACTTCATCAACGCTCAGCCCGGAGTTACGGGCGATCTGGCGGCTTGAAAGGCCTTTGCGCCTGCCGTTGAGGATAAGTTCACGCAAGAACTGCGGGGAGCGGCTGATGCCCTCTGCCTGTTCCAGCAGGCGGCGCAGCTCCTGGGCGCGCTCTTCAAGCTTTTCATCCAGATTTTGCAGTTCTGCCTGGCGCTGTGCGAAGGTCGCAACAATCTCGCGCTCCAGTCTGGCGTTCATTTCAATGCGTGCCAGCAGAGCTTCCTGGTTGCCCTGAAGGGTGTTGAGCATGGCTTCAGAACGGCGCAGGCGCAGATAGAAAAACAGCACGCCGCCGAGGACAACCAGTTCGAGAATGGAAAAACCGGCAATGAGTGCGAAAATGAGAGTGTTGTTCATACTTTGACATTAAGAAGTTTGCCCACCAGAGGAGAGTCCGGCACGCGTGGCGCCTCGTCCTTGTCCGGAGGGGGCGGCGGTGGCCGCTTGCGGCGGCGGCTGCCGAACTGTGGCATAGGCGTTCCGCCGTCGGCATCTGGCGAAAGTTTGGCCTTGTCGCCAGCTTCGGTCTTGGTAATCTGCTGCTGCTCATGACGGGCCATTTCAGCGGCCAAAACCCGCGACATTGCGGCGGCGGCCTGCGGCCCCACTGCCGCGGCATTGACCATTGAGGTGGCCATGCCAGTCTGGGCATACAGCACGGCCATGGTGGCATCAACGCTCATGGCTGGCTCCGTGGTCTGTGGTGTGGCGTATGCCGATAGCCTTATGCCCCTTCATGCCAAGAGGCGGGGCAGGGCGTTTACTCGTTCAAATAGCTCTCAAAAAGCACGTCATCAATACGGCCCTGTGTGAGGTAGTCGTTGAGTATGCTGGTCAGGTCTCGCTTTATGGTGACAGTATTGCCCGGGTTAAGCAAGTAGTCGTTGCTTTTGCCGCTCAGATAGAAGTACAGCGCGTCACGGAGGGCGATCATCTTGTGATCCATCTCAGCACTGACTGCGGAGCTCTTGCTTATGGTGGAAAATTTGCAGACCAGAAAACGGGTAACGCCGTTGACGTCACGGGGCACCACAAAGTGGGCCAGTTCTTTCACATAGTCTGCTGGATGGGATGCCGTGGGGTTGGAAGGCACAACAATGACTTCTGGCTTGATTTCAGCCGGAGGAACAGGCGGCGTGCGCAGAAAGAACCACCATACGGCAGCGCCCAGCACAAGCAGCAGAAAAGCCGCGCCGCCGATAATAATGAGCTTTATTTTCTTTTTGGCGTCGGGTTTTGGCTCTTGATCGGCAGGCAGGTTTTTTGTGTCCGCCACAGCCGGGACATCCGACTCCTGCTCTTTCAGAAAAGGGGCGTCGTCAAGATCGAGGTCCACTTTGCGCATGGCCGGGTCCGGCCCAAGCGAAACCTGCATTTCGTCCCTTGCGGGAGCATCTTTGACTTCAGTCTTGTTAGCCACGCGGAACTCCTGGCAGCCGCATCGGGGCCCGCCGCAGGCAGGAATGCCCCCGCGCGATATCAGCCAAAGATTTTATCGATCTTCTGCTTCATTGTGTCGGCGGTGAAGGGCTTGACGATATAGTTGGACACCTTGGCCTGCACAGCCTCAATGATATTTTCCTGCTGGGCTTCTGCGGTGACCATAAGAAAAGGAATGTGGGCGAACTGTTCGCTGGCGCGCACTTTGCGCAGCAGGTCAATGCCCGTCATGTTGGGCATGTTCCAGTCAGAAACGATAAAGTCAACTTTTTCGCGGTTCAGCACTTCCCATGCAGTGGTGCCGTCGTCGGCTTCCACAACGTTCTGAAAGCCAATCTGCCGCAAGATATTACGCACGATGCGGCGCATGGTGGAAAAGTCGTCGACAACAAGAACGCGCATGTTTGGATTGTAAGGCATGTTAGATGCTCCTTAACGCCTTCAGGGCGCCGTATGCGGATGGGCGCGCATGTCGCGCGGTTCTCCGTAGCTATGATATGTCAGCGCCCTCACCATACAGGCTGATGAACTCTTTGCGCAGACGGCCCAAGGCCTGTGAGTGCAATTGTGATACGCGGCCTTCTGTGATGCCCATAACTTCAGCAGTCTCACGCATATTTAACTCATCAGTATAGTAGAGCGACAGTACCAGCTTTTCTCTTGGCGTCAAGCGCTCAATAAGCGGAGCAACCCGTTCCACCAATTCACGGAAAGCAGTATTGCGGTAAGGTTCGCCACCCGGCTCCTGACCATCACCTGCAAGCGTGTCCTGAATGGAATCCAAAGACAGCCAAAGCTGGTTTTGCAGAGCTTCAAGGCCCTGGCGCACGTCTCGCAAAGTGAGGCCGGTGATGTCTTGCAGTTCCTGCTCCGTTGCCTGACGGCCCTGCTCGTGTTCCACCTTGCGCATGGCTTCGTCCAGCACGCGCACACGCTGGCGCAACGAACGGGGAAACCAGTCCAGTCTGCGCAGTTCGTCCAGCATGGCTCCGCGTATGCGGCTTTCGGCATAGGTTTCAAACCGTATGCCCAGCTGGGGGCGAAATTTGCCAAGGGCCTCCATAAGGCCCAGAGTGCCGGAGCTGATAAGTTCGCCCAGTTCCACGCTGCGGGGCAGTTTGGCTTTAAGGCGTAAAGCCAGAAAGCGTATTTTGGGTGCATAATGACGCACCACTGATTCCTGCTCCGCCGGAGAAAAGTTTTCCCAGGCTATGGCCCCGGTTTCGAGCGCTTCCCAGGGGCAGGGTATGTGCGCTTGGGCTGTGCCGGTCTTCATGTTGTTGTCCTTCCGGGTTTTTCCGGTGTTGCCTCTTCCACCCCGTGGCATGGTGCATGCCTGTTTACGTTCCTGTTCGCGCCCGCCCGGCTGACCAGGAAGTGTTAGTCCACGTTAGGGTTGGTGTGCATGCGAGCCATACGGCCCGCCGGTCTGTACCTCAAAACTACAGTCTAGCGGAAAAGCAGTTTTTTCCAGAAAAATTTGATATTGCCGTCAAGGTTTTCGGGCACTTCCCATTGCGTAATGTTGCGTGCCAGATCCATGACGGCGCGTGATGCCGGGCCTTGCGGTTCACTGACGCAGAAGGGCAATTGCTGCACCACTGCCTTGCGCACGCTCGTGTCACGCGGCACAACGCCAACCAGCTCCAGCGAGACGCCGCTCAGGAAGTGGTCGCAGGCCTGATGCAGGCGCACGAACATCTCTTTGGCGATTTTCAGGTCTGGAGCCATATTCACGCATACCCTGAAACGCTCGACCCCGTGGTTGGTCTTGAGCACCTTAATGAGCGCATAAGCATCGGTAAGGGATGTCGGTTCCGGCGTAAGCACCACAAGGCGCTCCTGCGCGGCCATGTTGAAATAGAGCACATTGTCGCTGATGCCAGCGCCAGTATCCACGATGAGGTAGTCGAGGTCGTCTTCAAGCTCGTCCACAGCGTCCAGCAGTTCCAGCTTCTGGCCGGTGGAAAGGGTCAGCATTTCGCTCATGCCCGAAGACGCGGGCAGGATGGAAAATCCGTAAGGCGTGGGGAAAAGAATATCCCCTACACTGGCCCCTTCGTGGAACAGGTGGAAAATGTTTTTCTGCGGGGTCAGGCCAAGCACCACGTCAACGTTGGCAAGGCCCAGGTCAGCGTCAATGAGCACCACCTGTTTGCCAAGCTGTGCAAGGCATATGGCCAGATTGACCGAAAGGTTGGTCTTGCCCACGCCGCCCTTGCCCGAAGTGACGGAAAATACCAAAGGAAAAGTGCCGCTCATCAGTGTGCTCCGCATCGTTATGGTCTGGCTAGGCCGCCTGACCAGGAATTTGCCTTTTAAAGATCAGTCGCCAGACCAGCGGCTCGGTAGCCGGGGAAAGGCTTTCCTTCAGTTCCGCGCCGTATGATAGGGCCGATACGGGCAGACCTGCGGCCCACGCGACATTAACTATATTACCAAAGCTCACGGCTTCGTCCAGCTTTGTCCATACCAGTGACCCCGGGCCGCCGCTCTTGTAGCGCTTCAGAAAAGCCTGGGTCTGCAAGGGGTCGCAGTAAGGGGAGAGCGTCAAGTGGGTGGCGGCCTCAACATCGGCCAAACCCATTTCTTCACGCCAACGCGCAAGGGTGGTGGTACGGTCAAGCCCCGGCACATCCACAAAAACGGCGTCTGCCTCTGCGGTAGCGCGCAGGGCGGCCTCCATGCCGGATTTATCGGGAGCTTCAAGGTAGTTGAAATTTGACAGTTCAGCCCAGTGGCGCAAAATGAGCCGTCCGTTGCCGCGCAGGCAGTCGGCGTTAATAAAGGCTATGCGCGCGTCGGGCTGGGTTTTGCGCCAGTGCAGGGCAAAGCGCAGGGCTGTGGTGGTTTTGCCAAAGCCGAAGGGGCCAGCCATGAGGTGCAGCCGCTGGTTCCAGTAGCCCGGCCCCCAGCCTTTGACTGGCACCATGCTGCACAGGCATTCCAGCACGGATGCGCCGGGCTGTGAAAGCAGCCTCTGGTACAGGTCTACTGCAACCGCGTCAGAAATGCCTTCGCGCTGCAAATATTCAAGCGCCACGCGCTGACGGGGGGTAAGGCGCTCAAGCTGAATGGCGGGCTTCATGAGAGCAAAGAGCTGATCTTTGATCTGCTGCCATTCCTTGTGCCACTCGCCCCAGCCGTTGGGAGCCCCGCTGGTTGGCGCAGCTCCGTCTGATTGGGCACGCTCTACACCCGCAGTGATTTCGTGGCAGACCACGCCGTTTTTGCGGTAGGTGCGGTTGCCCAGGATTACGGCATCAGCCCCCAATTCGGCTTTGATTCTTGCCAGAATCTCTTGCGATGTGGCGCCGGTGAACGTCTTTACCTGCATGGCCATTCCTTTGACTGACGGCGGTTGAGCCGCCTGTTATTGCCTTTTTGCGCCGTATGTTTGACGGCACACCAGGTAAATGCAAATAAGAGGCCAAAGCTTGTATGATCTTATGCCGCTTTTTCACCCGGTTGGCGCAAGAAGATCATAGTAGTTCAGTACGACTAGGCAAAGTCTGTGTTTTGTACTATAGTTGGCCTAGCCTAAGGGCGAGTCAGGATCTTCCTGTCCCTGTGTGGCCATCGCACAGGCCTTCCAAATCGAGCCGGCCCCCGGCTCTGGCCTTGCGCCAGTTTGTCAGCCTGATACGCCCAAAAGCCGTTCGGCGCCGCGCCCCTTTCTATTCCATTTTTCCTTCCGGGGAAATCTCATGTCTTTTGCCGAATTGGTAACCCAGAATCACTGCTGGAAAAATGTGTCCAGCGAGAAGCCTCGACTGTACACAAAAGGCAGCACTTTTGCTGATGGCTATATGTACTTTCTTGTCAGTGGCAGACTGCGCCTGACTGCGCTTTCCGCCAACGGAGGAGAAAAAATCATATGGTATCTTGGCGATGGCTGCTGCTTCAACGAAATCGTGCTGTTTCTTGAAAGCAGCGAAAACGCGGCGCTGCTGCCCAACACCGCCAGCTTCCGATATGAATGCATGGAAGATTGCTATGTGCAAAAATTTACGTCGGAACAGGTGCGGCGCTTGGGTAAAAGGCATCCCGAACTGCTGCTCAACCTTTGCCAGAGCTACAGTGTCAAGGTTGCGCTTTTGGCACAACAGGTAGTTTCATTGAGTGTTGAGTCGCATCTTACGCGGGTATGCAAATTTTTGGCGTCGCGAATCATTCCCGGTTCCAACCCCATGCGGGCCAGGCGCGATCTGCCGCTTTTTGAAATGGCGGGTCTGCTCGGCATGCACCGCATTACGCTGTACAAGGCTTTGCGCACGGCTCAATCCCGTGGTCTGCTTACTTTTGACAAAAACAGCGATGAGGTGGTCATTCTTCAGCCGGAAACCTTCTTTTATGAGGCCCACGGGACCATGTCCGGCGTCAAATACTGAAGGAAGGCGTGAGCGGGAATTTTTTAAACCTGCCGGAAATGTTGTTGAACACGTCCTTGCGGCTGTAAAAGCAGTCCGCAATGACGGGGTCAAACAATATGCCTTTGTTATCCATAATGTATTGAGTGGATAGGGCATGGGACCATGCGTTCTTGTATACGCGGGCAGTTCGGGTCGCGTCGTACACGTCGGCCACTGCCATGATGCGGGCAGCGCATGGAATTTCTTCTGCCTGGAGGCTCCGGGGATAGCCTGTGCCGTTCCAGTATTCGTGATGCGAACTTGCGATTTCTTCGGAAAACCTGAGGAAAATGGAGTCGGATATCTGGCGCAGGCTGTGGAAGAACTCCCCGCCATAAAGCGTATGGGTTTTGATAATTTCAAATTCCTGGCAGGTCAGGGGCCCGGGTTTTTGCAGAATGCTGTCCGGTATGTGGATTTTGCCGATGTCGTGCAGTATTGCCGCCTTGCTCAGTTCCTTTCTGGCCTGCGCGCTCAATGAGCCGGGAAAATAGCGTTGTACCGTCGGATGCGCAAGAAGGACTTTGGTGTACCGGGCTACCCGCAAAAGGTGCCCTCCTGTTTCCACATCCGTCATCGCCATCAATGTGGCCAGGCTTTTCAAAAATACACTTTTGGATTGAGCCAGACTTTCGTTCAGATGCAGGAGAGATTGACGGCAGTCGCGAGTAGCCAAGACGGCTGAGATCCGCACTGCCAACTCGCTGTTGGTAAAGGGCTGGACCAGATAGTCCGTGGCTCCGGCGTTGAACGCGGTTCTTTTGTCCTCAAGGGAGAAAGCGTCAGAGAGGACAATGCAGGGCGTTTTTGCCGCGAAGCCAAGATTGTCAAGCCTGGTAAGAAAGAGATACCTGTTTTCCCCCCGGGAGTCGCGCCGGGGGGAAAACAGGATGGTGTGTGGCGGCTGGATCATGATGTCTTCCAGCGCCGTACTCTCACAGGAATGATGAACGAAATAACAATGGGGCAGGGCCTTGTGCAGTTGCGAGATCAATGCCTGAGAAGTTCCGATAGACAAGATGAGCGGCGTTTGCATGCAGACCCCCGTGCTTCCATTGTTTGCCTGTTGCTTGCTATTTACTCCGCAGGTCGTTGACCAGATTTTTCAAACCGTCAGACTGTTCCGCCAGCTCCAGAACAGCCTGCGCGCACATGTGCATGGCGGTGGCGCCTTCGTCTGCCATCCGGTTGATTTCGTCCAGAGCCCTTGTAATTTCCTCACTGGCGGCTGACTGTTCTTCTGCTGCTGCCGCGATGCTTCGCACCTGATCCGCCACAGCGGCCACATCCTGTACAATCTCCACCAGAGACTCGCCTGATTTTTCCACCAGAATGACCGTGTCATTAAGCTCTGTGGACGTGCGCTCCGCGGCCTCGATGCTCTCTCTGGCGCTCTGCTGGATGCCGGATATGGCTTCACCGACTTCCTTGGTGGCATTCATTGTGCTTTCGGCCAGTTTGCGCACCTCGTCGGCCACCACGGCAAATCCGCGTCCGGCTTCGCCAGCTCTGGCGGCTTCAATGGCTGCGTTGAGGGCAAGAAGGTTGGTCTGGTCGGCAATGTCGGAAATGACAGTCAAAATAGTTCCAATGCTTTCCGCCTGATGGCCCAGAGATTCCATATTCGTTTTGAGGTAGCGTGTGTCGGACTGAACTTCGCCGATCGCCGTTACCGACTGGCGAACGATGCTTTCGCCGTGAAGCGCGTGTTCTCTGGCAAGGTTTGCCCCGCCAGCGGCAACTCCGGCATTGCGTGCCACTTCAAGAACCGTGGAATTCATTTCTTCCATAGCTGTTGCCGACGAATCCACGCGTTCACGCTGGATATCGGTTCCCCTTGTGGATTCCTGTATTTGTGAGGACAGCTCTTCTGTTGCCGCATAAAGCCTTGCGGTTACGCCCTCAATACTTTCCGCAGTTTGCAGAATGGCCGTATGGCCAGCTTCGGCCGAGGCCTGCGCGGCATGGGCTTCTTCTGTGGCCAGTTCGGCAAGCCGGCTTTGCTCCTGGGCCAGTTTGCTCTGCTCCTCGGCTTCAGCGATGCGCTGGCGCAAATTGGCCACCATCTGTTCCAGGGCCGCCGCCAATTGGCCGATTTCGTCAGAGCGTCGCATGTCGAAAGTCTGACTCAGGTCTCCCGCTGCAACGTGCGCAGCCTTGCCGGAGATGGATGCCAAAGGATTTGCAATGGCCCTTTTGGTGCAAACACCGTAAAGCGAACCAAGCACCAGGGCCACGGCCAGCAGTATAAGGCTGTACAGACGGCCATGCTCATATACTCTTGTTGTTTCCAGCGCCCGCCGTTCTGCTTCGGCCATCATGGCTGTACCCAGATCGCCCATCATGCCTTCAACCGTGTCTACCTGCCCCCGCATTTTGACCAGATCATCAAGCAAAATTTCCAGCGGGGTATCTTTTGCTTTTTCAATCAGCTCTTTATAGCCGGAATCCATTACGGAAAAACCCTGTTGCAGGTTTTTCAGCAGGCTTCTGGTTTTTTCTTCCACAATGAGTGGTTCAAGCTTCTTTAGCGTGTCAGTGGCTTGAGCGGTAAATTTTGTGTAGTTTTGCACGTATCTGGGCCGGATATCAGGAGGAAAAATAATGGAATTATAAAGAGCGCGAACAGCAGACAGCATGGCTATGTCCGCGTCCTTGGCGTAGGCGAGTCCGTGAAGGTCGATGGCATACATATTATCGGCCTCGTCGCTTACGAGATTGACCTGTCTGATTCCCCAAAATGCGATGGCCGCCATAAAAAGCAGCAAAAGAAGAATCATTGTTGAAATTTTTGTGCCCACCTTCAGGTTGGAGAAAAAATTCATCACATCCCCCTTGGCTGTAGCCATTAAGCGTTTTTCAGCGCTGCTTTGAAGCGCTGGAGAGTGATAGGCCTGCTTGTCGTAGTGCCTCTTGAGCCCTTTAAACCTCAAAAAACTAGTTGTCCGCTGGGTATTTTACCTGCCAAGGAATACCGCAAGTGGTTTGTGCTCTCGTTCAGTGATTGAGTTTGTTCATATCTGGCCGGATTGCAGCCTTGGTTAAAAGCACGCAAAGCGTTTCGTCAAAGGATGACGGATAATTCCAGCGGTTTACGGTGATATATCACCGTAAACTAGTTAGGGCAAGGCTGGTAGGGTATTTTGTCGAGAGGTAGCACATGCTAAAAAGTAATATTAAAAAGATAATGATTGCCAAGGGGGTGACGTATAAAGAACTTGAAGAAAAGACAGGCTTGTCGAGCCAAACTATAACGCGTGCAAGAAGCCACCTTATTTCAGAGTGCCGTATGTCAACACTTTGGAGTATAGCGCATGCACTTGGAGTCAGTGTGAAGGATTTATTTTCAGAATAGATAGTTAAAGTATAATATGAAACTATATTGGATTGTTTTTTTGTTAAAAAAATTTTTAATACAAAATTAAATTTTTTTGCTGTTACCGTGTGGCAAATAGAGTATTCGAATATTTTTAAAACAGTTCTGATAGTATGGTCTAAAAGATCTCACCGCATGTGATGCAATAAAAAATCGTCAATATTTTTACATTGTAATGCTGAAACAGCGTTCGTTGTTACGTGAACGGGAAAAAAATTATAGAGCTTTCGAATTACAGCCACACGGCCTGCAACGGAAAAACTGAAAGCCCGCAGGGACGTTCAGCCATGCTGATGACAACCTTCGCTTCACAGGCTTCGCCGCCCACTGTTTGCAGAACCGCCGGGCGGCGGTGCACGGAATTCGCCGCGTAACGGCAGGGCAAAGCCGCGCCTGCTCCCGATTTTTGGCTAGGGGCTGTTTCTAAATAATTCTTTTGCCCAACGGGCTATGTCAGAAGCCAATTTTTACTCCCGTCATGTACCGCAAAAGTACACTCCTTTCGTAAAAACCTCCCTTTTCCTTGCCCTTGGTGCAAAATCATTTATTTGGAAACAGTTCCTAGGGTTGCCCCTCATAGAACATAAAAAAGCTGAAAACCCTTGCGGGCCTTCAGCTTTTTTATGTTCTATAGATGGTAAACCTATTCGGCAGCCACGCTGCCCACGGACTGAAGCCGGATGTCTGGCGGAATCTCGGCCTGGGAGATTACGGGAACCGAGGGCAGAAAGCGGGTGACCAGCTGCGCCAGATGCGGGCGTATGATGGGATTCACCAGCAGTACGGGTTGACCGTCGGTGCCGACGGCATTTTCCACGGCGGTGTTGATGTTTTGCACCAGTTTTTGAGCCGACGCGGGATTAAGCGAAAGAAACATTGCACCCGTGTCGGCCTGACGCACGCCTTCCTGCACCATACGCTCGGCATTGGGGGCCAGGGTAAGCACCGGAAGGGTGCCCTGGCTGTCCAGATAGGGGCGCACAATGGAGCGGGCCAGTTTTTCGCGCACATATTCGGCCAGCATATCCGGGTTTTTGACGCCGCCGCCAAAATCGCCCAGCGTTTCCACAATGGTAAGCATATCGCGAATGCCCACATTTTCCCGCACCAGAAGTTGCAGCACCTTTTGCACTGTGCCCAGAGGCAGCACGCCCGGCACAAGGTCTTCCACAGCCTTGGGCGAATGCTTGGCCACGGTGTCCAGCAGGCCTTGCACTGCCTGACGGTCCAGAAAGTCCGACAGGTGACGCTTGAACACTTCTGTCAGGTGGGTAGCGATGACTGTTGCCGGGTCCACTACCGTATAGCCCGCCAGCATGGCTTCTTCGCGCTGGCTGTCCGGTATCCAGAGGGCAGGCAGATTGAAGGCGGGTTCGCGTGTCTCTATGCCGTGAATTTTGGTGGTCACATTGCCGGGATCCATTGCCAGAAAATGGTCCACAAGAATTTCCGCAGAGGCCACCTGATTGCCCTTGATGAGCAGGGAATACTGGCCGGGCTTCAGCTGCAGGTTGTCGCGCAGGTGCAATGAGGGAATGACCACGCCCATATCCAGGGCGAATTGCCGCCGGATGGAGCGTATGCGCGCCAGCAGGTTGCCGCTCTGTTCTTCGTCCACCAGCGGGATGAGGCCGTAGCCCACTTCCAGCTCCAGCGTATCCAGAGGCAGAAGGGCCTGTACTTCTTCCGGTGTGTCGGCGGTGCCGGAGCCAGCCTTGGCTTTCTTTTCCTGCTTTTCCCTGGCTTCGTCCTGGGCTTCGTTTTTGTCCGTGAGGCGGGCTACCGTGAAAATGAGCGCAGAAATGACCAGGAAGGGCAGGGTGGGCAGGCCGGGAACAAGTGCGAAAAGCAGAAGCACCGCCGAGACCATCCTGAGCGCACGGCTGTTGAATGTAAGCTGCGCCAGAAATTCTTCGCCCATCTTGGCTTCGGATGCCGCGCGCGACACCAGCAGGCCCGTGCCCGTGGACACGATGATGGAGGGAATGGTGGAAACCAGGCCGTCACCGATGGTCAAGAGGGAGTAGGTGGTGAGCGCCGTGTTCCAGTCCATATCTTTCTGCACCATACCAATGATGATGCCGCCGACGATATTGACCAGAGTGATGAACATACCCGCGTTCACGTCACCTGAAACGAATTTGCACGCACCGTCCATTGCGCCGTAGAAGTCGGCTTCTTTGCGCAGCCCGTTGCGCCGGGCTGTGGCCTGCTCTTCATCAATGAGCCCGGCGTTGAGGTCAGCTTCAATGGCCATCTGCTTGCCGGGCATGGCATCCAGGGTAAAACGCGCGGCCACTTCGGCGATACGCGTGGTACCTGCCGTAATGACCACTTTGTTCAGAATGAACAGGATCATGAATATGACCGCGCCCACCACGTAACTGCCGCCCACGACGAATTCGCCGAAGGCACGAATGACGGAACCTGCCGCGTCCACGCCCATATCGCCATTCAGCAAAATAAGACGGGTGGCGGCCACGTTGAGTGAAAGCCGCAGCAGGGTTGTCACCAGCAGCAGGGACGGAAAGATGGTGAATTCCAGCGGCGAAGTCATGAACATCGTGGTGATAAGCACCAGCAATGATATGGAAATACTCACGCAGAGCATAATGTCCAGAAAGAAGGTGGGCAGTGGCACCAGCATGACGAAAAGGATGATGACCACGCCAGCGGCCAGCATGATTTCGCCATTTTTTGAAAACCTGCTGTAATCCATCTTGGGGATGATTGCTGCAGCCATTTTTCTGACACCTCGTTTATGTGGTCCCGGTCAGGAGAGCACACTGGAAATACTATGAATTGTGAACCCTTGGCTTGAGCTTCCAGATGGCCGCCAGTACCGTGGCTACAGCCTTGTACAGCTCCTCGGGAATCATATCGCCCACTTCGGCAGACTTATACAAAGCCCGTGCCAGAGGCACATTTTCGCGAATGGGAATTTTGTTTTCGCGGGCTATATGCTTGATTTTTTCAGCAAGGTGGTCCGCGCCCATAGCCACCACCACCGGGGCCGGAGCCTCGGACACGTTGTAGCGTAGGGCCACGGCGATGTGTGTGGGGTTGGTGATGACAACGTCAGCCTTGGGCACGTCCTGCAACATGCGCTTGCTCATGGCCTCCATCATCTTTTTGCGCTGTTCGCTCTTGACCTTGGGGTCACCGTCGGCCTGCTTGTGCTCGTCTTTCACTTCATCCTTGGTCATCTTCATGTTTTCCTTGTACGCATAGCGCGACTGCCACACGTCAAAGGCCGCAATGATAAGAATGGGTATGAGAGCATAGCTTGCCAGCTTGAACGCCATTTTGAGCATGTATATGGCCACGCCTTCGGTGGTGGCATAATACATAGGCAGAAAATTTTCGTATTCTTTATAAATGATCCATGCGGGAATAAGGGACAGGATTATGGAAAATAACAGGCTTTTTATGGTGCGTAGTATGGTCTGGGGCGAAAAGAGCATCTGTTTGATACCCTTGAAGATATTGAAACGCTGCATCTTGGGCTTGAAAACTTTGGTGGTCCACAGTTTGCCCACCTGAAGGCGTTGGGCAAGCATGCTCAGAAAGGCCAGCGTGAGCAGAACGGGCATGATGATCTTGCAGATTTCGACCATAAGCTCCAGCGTCAGGCTGTATACATTCTCCGGGTTGGGGTCGAATTCCCAGGCATGGCTCAAAAAATGGCGGAAGATCTTTTTTATTTCTTCGCTCATTGGGCCTATCCATGCGTAAAGAATGGACATGCCGCCGAGCAGGCTTACAGCCTTGCCCAGTTCCTGCGATTTTGGAACATTGCCCTCGGCGCGTTGTTTATTGACGCGTTTTGGGGTAGCGCTTTCTGTTTTACTGGGATCTTTTTGTGTGCCGAACATGCCATATCCGCCGTCGTTATATTGGCGCGGCTTTAAGAAAAAGCCGTGCGCCATAGCAAACAGCAAAAAGCGTGCCCGATGAAAAAGGGACGCACTGCATCCATGTGTCCCTCATTCATAGAGGATTGGCGCAGTTTTTATGGGTAGGGCATCAGCTACGCAGGGCGCTAAGGGCTTGAGGATGTACAACAAGGGGTGTATGGGCTTTCATATGCTTGCGCATCGTGGCAGGCGGGCCGCTGCCGAACAGCTTGTACTTCGAGCAGGCGGGCATGCGTGCTGTTTTACTGCGCCAGAATAAAAGATCATCGGTTGACAGGGTTGACCGCAATGCCGGCAAGACCGCAATAAAAGCAAAATATGGCCGCAGGTTTCTGCATTGGTCATGTGCGCAAGGGGCGGCCTGACAGGCCCCTGTATTGGGGAAGAAATGTTTTACGGGTGGAAAATCAGCCTGCTTTCTATGGGCGGCAATTTCATGCTTCAGGGCAGTGTGCTCTATTGCATGAACGCCTTTATGGAACCCCTGTGTACAGCCTATGGCTGGACTCGCGCAGAACTCAATATCAGCATGGCCGTAGCCTCTCTGGTAGGGCAACTGGCCATGCCTGTGGCGGCTTCATTATCCACCCGTTTTTCACTGCGCTATCTCATGACCGTGGGGGCGCTGGTGGGCGGTGTGGCTACCATTCTTCAGGGCATGACGGGCAACATGATGCTCTTCACCCTGCTGTTCACCATTGCCTGGAGCGCCACTCAGATATGCGGCGGCGTGGTTGGCAATGCCTTGATGAGCAACTGGTTTCATTATTTTCGCGGCAGGGCGTTCGGCATAGCCAACGCGGGCACGTCCCTGTCGGGTGTTGTGCTGCCTTTGGCAAGTATGGTGCTTATCAATCATTTTGACGTGAGCGTAGCCTATCTTGTCATCGGTCTTTTGACCTGCGCTCTGGCTCCTCTGGCGTGGGTGCTGGTGCGTGATACGCCGCAGACCATGCATCTGCACCCCGACGGCAGAAGGCATGAACCTATGATGGGCCGCAAGCGGCCCGCGCCGGACACTTCTTTCTCCGGGTTGCTGCATTCGCCCCGTGCCTATTGTATGGGCGTGGCCTTTGGCCTGGCTTTGATGGTCAGTTCGTCGGTCATGAGCCAGATGAAACCCCGTTTTGTGGATTTGGGCATTGCGCCTTATCCCGCCATGCTGCTGGCCTGCTCCGCCGCACTGTGCGCAGCCCTGGCCAAATATGCCTGGGGCTGGGTTTGCGACCGTTTCACCCCCCTGACAGCCGCCCACGGCATCATGTTGGCCTGCGCCTTGAGTTTGTGTCTTGGTTTTTTGCCAGCCAGCGTATGGACCATGACCATTTTCAGCCTCAGTTTCGGGCTATGCGTGGGCGGTCTGTGGACGGTGCTGCCAGCGGTGGTTTCCTACTATTATGGCAGCGGTAATTTTTTGCCTTCCTACAAGTTCGTGTCCATCTTCATCATGCTGCGCTGCGTGGGGTATCCCATCATGGGGTATTCGTATGAACTCACAGGCGGCTATGGAGCTGCGGATATGGTTTTTGTCATTTTGCTGCTGCTTTCGCTTGGGTTGAGCATGTACCTGCGTGAAGGGGATGCCGTGGAGGCGAGCGCACGGCGGCGGCACTAAGGGGGTAGGTAGTTTAGGGTTTGCTTGCTGCCAAAGTTTTGGTCTGGTCTTTGAGAGAAGTGAGTCGTGCCCTGCGGGCACTGAGGCTTTCCCGTTCCTTTTGTTTGGGCCGCTTTCGCAGCGGGCGGCGAGGGGACCTGTTAGGGGCTGCCGCCCCTCCGAGGCCCCCTCTGCACTCCCCCCGGACGACCCCGCTGGGTTTTCCATATATCTCCATTTCTACGCGTGAGCCTTCAAGGGCTTTCCCAATTCCATAATTTTGCGAGGGTTGTGCGGCTATTGCTGCGGGAGCTTCCCTCCCCTTGGTCGGGTGATCTCCCTGCGCGCCGCGCAATGCCATCGTGGTCTTTCGCGTGGCGTGTCAGTTTTGGGGTAGTCTGGACGCTTGGGGGGTAATCGTGAGAATTCAGAATTTGGTCTTTGAAAGGAGAGCGTTGTGCTTGTGGGGCGGGGTTATCCGGCAAGCGGGTGAGGAAGAATAAAACTGCTTTTGCGGGGAAGGATATGCCCTGCGGGCACTGAGGCTTCTTTGTCTATGCTGTTTGGGCCGCTTTCGCAGCGGGCGGCGAGGGGGCCTGTTAGGGGCTGCCGCCCCTCCGAGGCCCCCTCTGCACTCCCCCCGGACGACCCCGCTGGGTTTTCCATATATCTTTATTTCCACGGGTGAGCCTTCAAGGGCTTTCCCAATTCCACCATTTCGCGAGGGCTGCGCGGCTATTGCTGCGGGAGCTTCCCTCCCCTTGGTCGGGTGATCTCCCTGCGCGCCGCGCAATGCCATCGAGCGCTTTCGCGTTGTGTGCCAGTTTTTGAGGGATATGGGCTCTTGGGGCTTGGTTGTCGCAAAAGTTGGGGGTTGGTCTTTGGGAGAAATGTGTTGTGCCCTGCGGGCACGGAGGCTTTTCAGATTCTGTTATTTGGGCCGCCTGCGCGGCGTGCGGCAGAACTAAAGAGAAGAAAAGCCATCGTACCCGCAGGGCATTAATATCCCATGCAAAAATAACGTCCTTCTTTCCCGGCGATTCGCGTTAGCTTATTGATTGCCATTGCGCAGGTAAAAACGAGAGGCGCGGATTTATAAAAAACCACGCCTCAAAATATTCCATAAGCAGCAGTTTGCTTTACTGTTTTTCTTCGCCTGTGGCGACCTCTTCCGGCCACCACCAGCCAGCCCGTTCACACAGCAGATCAATATCACCCGCTGCGGCCAGGTTGAGCATTTGCCGGAACTGACGCACGGCTTCATGGCTGTGGGCGTTAGCCTCAAACAACCCGGCGAAGAGGCGGGCGTCCTCTGTGAGCATTTTGCGGGCCGAATTCTGCCGCCGCCGGAAAGACGGTGTAAGAAAGGGCAACAGGTCGTCCTGGCCTGCCAGCAGGGCAAAATACGCAAGATTGGTGATAAAGTTCATGTTCTGAATGCGCGCCATAGCCTGATCATGCTTTTCCGCCGTGGTCAGGAATGTGCGGCAGCCAAGGTCGGCAAAAAAGTTTTCGACCAGGGCCAGATGGTCCTGCGCCGTATGATGGCCGGGCGTGATGGCCACAGGCAGGTCTGCTTCGGGTTCGGGGCTTGGGCCGAAAAGAGGATGTGTGCCTACCACCGGGCCGGGCCAGATACGTTCCATCTGGCGCAGGGGTTGTTCCTTCACCGAAGTGATGTCTACCAGCACTGCAGTGGGCGGCAAATGAGGGCAGACGGCAGTGGTCACATCGTCAAATACGGCGGCTGGCACGCAAATGATGGCCATGTGTGCTTCGGCGCAGGCCTTTGCCAGTTTTTCCGGCGTGAGGGGCACATCCACACCCTCCACCACAAGACCCGCAGCGGAGGCGCGTTTGACAAGCATGGCCCCCATGCGTCCCTGCGAACCCACAATAACTGTTTTGCCCCGCGCGCTGCGGAGGGTGGACGGAGCCGGATTCTGGCGAGCGGCCTGATCCGCCGTTTCTGCCTGACTCACCGCGTTATGGGCTGTAGGCTCCTCCGCTTTTTGGGTTGGGTCAGTTTGGCCTGTCATGCCAGCTTCTCCCATATATTCCAGAACTGCGGAAATGACTTGCTGACCACAGAGGGATCGTCCAGCCGGGAACGCACTGTGGCTTCGGGCTGGCACAAGTCCAGCAGAGCCAGCGACATAGCGATACGGTGGTCGTTGTGGGACGACAGGTTTTGCCCTTCCGGCAGTACGGGATGGTTGGGCTTGCCATTGTTGCGCCCGCCAAGACCGTTGATGAGCATGCCGTCTGAAAGTTCGTCCACAATAACGCCAGTTTTGGCAAGTTCTATGGCCGGAGCCTTGATGCGGTCAGATTCCTTGTGGCGCAGGTGGGCCACATTGCGGATGCGCGTGGAACCCTGGGCAAAGGCCGCCAGCATGGCTACCGTGGGCACAAGGTCGGGGCAGTGCCCCATGTCCAGTTCCACGCCGTGCAGACGGGAGGGAGACACCGTGACTGCCTGCGGCTCCACGCGTACCTGTGCTCCCATTTTTTGCAAAATTTCCAGCATGGCGCGGTCGCCTTGCAGGGAGTCGGCGCGCAGACCCTCCACACGTACAGGGCGGCGGCCCAAAGCGCCAGCGGCCAGCAGGTAGGACGCGCCCGACCAGTCGCCTTCCACCGTGTATTCTCCGGCGCGGTAGTGGCCGGGATGCACGGTGACGCGCAAACAGCCGGGCCGGGCCTCGGCAAGCTGACGCCATGCGCCGTCGGGCAGTGTGCTCCACTGGGCCTCGGGGGTCTGGCGGGTGTGCACTTCAAACTTGATGCCGTAGTCTGTAAGGCATTGCAGCGTCAGGCCAACATAGGGCCAGGACACGGCCTTTTGCCCGCCCAGAGAGAGGGTCAGGGGGGCTGGCCCCATAGGCGCGGCCAGCAGCAGGCCTGAAAAATACTGGCTGGATATATCCATGCCCAGTTCCACCATGCCGTTGCATAGCGCTGGGTCAAGGCCGTCGGCGGTGATGACACAGGGCGGACAGTCCGGCTTTTCTTCAAAGGCGGTTTTTGTTCCCAGTGTGGCCAGAGCGTTGGTCAGCTCGGCAATGGGCCGCTCGTGCATGCGCCCTGCGCCGTGGATGCGAAACACCCCGTGCCCGGCGGCCAGTACTGCCGTAAGCAGGCGGCAGGTGGTGCCCGATTCCTCCACGTCACAGGAGAGGGGTGCTGCGGCGGTGCCGCCCGAAGGCCTGCCGTTCATGCCCGTAACGCGCCACGCCCCGGAAGAGGCGGTGCTTTCGGGCAGTTCTTCCATTGTTGCGCCTGCCGCGCAAAGGATGGCACGGGTGCGTTCCAGGTCGCGGCTTTCAAGCGTGTGGCGCACAATGGATGTGCCGTGGGCCAGGGCTGCGCCCATAAGATAGCGGTGCGAAACCGACTTTGAAGCCGGGGCGGTAACTGCCACAGTTTCCACTGCGCCTGTAGCGCTCACATTGTTGGCGACTGCCACGGTGTCCTTGGTCTGGCTCATGATTCTTACTGCTCCGATTCATCCGTGTGAAGGTCAAGGCGGTCCAGCTGCGGCCCCATAGGGTAGCTGCCCAAAATGCGAAAACTGGTACAGGTCTCGTGCAGAGCTGTCAGCAAATCGGCATAGCGGGGATCTTCGAGGTCACTTTCCACATCGGCAAAGAAAACATACTTCCAGCACTGGCCGCGCAGGGGGCGCGATTCCAGCTTGCGCATGTTTATGCCGTGCGTCGCCAGCAGATCCAGCACATGCGAAAGCGCTCCTGCTTTGTCGGGCAGGGTGAAAAGCAGCGATGTTTTGTCTGCCCCGGTATGGCCGGGCTGGGGATTCTGCACCTTGTTGCCGCCCTGCCCGCCGCTGACCTTGGGGCCGATGATGACAAAGCGCGTCCAGTTGCCGGGCTCGTCCTCAATGCGGCTGGCAAGAATGCCAAGGCCCATAAGATCGGCCAGCTTGCCGTGGCCGATGGCGGCGGTATGTCCCTGGTCTGGCCCCTGCGCGGCCCGTTGGGCGGCAGCGGCGGTAGATTCTACCGGCACCAGTCCCGCATTGGGCAAATGGGTGCGCAGCCAGCCGCCACACTGGGCCAGAGGCTGGGGGTGCGAATACACGGTGCGCACGGCGGCCAGGGAAGGCACATTGCTCAAAAGGCAGTGAGAAATACGCGAAAAAAGCTCTGCCTGAATAAAAACATCGTGCTTGAGAAAAAGGTCAAAGCTGACGCCAACGGTTCCTTGCAGAGAGTTTTCCAGAGGAACAACCCCCAGTTCGCAACGCCCCGAAGACACTTCTTCAAACACCTGCACCAGATCGTTACAGGGGTGAAAAGTGGCCGCATGCCCCAGATATTCCACCCCGGCAAAGTAGGAAAATGTGCCTTCCGGTCCAAGGTAGGCGACGTTTTGCGGGCGTTGCAGGGCGCGTGACGAAGAAAATATCTCGCGCCAGATGGCCCGCAGATGATCCTCTGGCAAAGGGCCGGGATTGCGGGCGGCCAGGCTGTCCAGCACTTCCTTTTCACGCACGGGCTTGAAGATGATGCCCGGCACATCGGCCTTGATGTGTCCCACCTCTCGGCTGAGCGAAGCACGGCGGTTGAAAAGATCCAGCAGTTCCTGATCGACAGAGTCGATTTCAGTGCGGATGGCCGAAAGACGCTCGTCAGCATTGTGGGTCTGTTCTTCCGCCCCCGGCAGAGGGGCGGAACCGGGCCAGTGGCTGTTGCTGCCGTCCATACTATACCTCCCGGATGTCTTCGCGCACGCGCATGCCGAAATGGCGGCCTGCTTCATCCAGGCGGCAAAGAACGCGGTCGCCGACTTTGAGGCTCACAACGCTTATGGCTTCTCCCTCGGGCGTAGTCAGGCGGATGGTCTCTGCGTTTTGCAGAAAAACAGCTCCGGTTTTTACGCCGTCTTCGGTCTGCACCTGGGCTTCCACCAGCAGCATGGGCCGAACTTCAATTTTGACCCTGCCAAGGGTGGCCACGCTGGTTTCGCCGGTGTAGTCCACAATAAGCACTTCCTGTCCGGCCTTGAATTCGCCAAGGTAGGTGGTCTGGTCTTCAGGCAGGCGTACATAGGCATGCACGGCCCCGGCATTGACCCTGAAGGGGCGTGCTGCCACATATTCATTGCGCTCGGTTTCTGCATGCACAAGGAAGGTGAACGCGCTGGAATTGCCCACCAGCATGCCCTGGCCCTTGCGCAGCAGCGAAAGGGTGTCGGCGCATACGCGATGCCCCAGGCCCACTGGTTCCACGCGGGTGACCACGCCGGGCAGCAGTTCTTCGCGGGGAAGAATCCTCTTGCACTGGGCTACGATGTCCTTGAGGTCTGAGATGCCCTCTCTAGATACAACAATGCCCGCCACACCGCGTTCCAAAATTCCTGCGGCAAGGCGGGCCTCGTCCAGAGTGCCAGCCTCAGCCAGCACACTGTCGCTCTGGGCCAGAAGGTTTTCTACAGGTATTACCTCCCAGCCGCGAGCCAGCACCACGCGCTCTCCGGCAAGCAGCCTTTGCAGTACGGCTTCTTCATCAGCCTTGGCATTAAGCTCGGCCAGGGGCGTTTCTTCAGCGGCCCACACGGCGCAGCGCGAAAGACCAGCCACATGCTCAACCTGTGCGGCGGGAACAATAACGCCGTCCACGCCAGACTCAAGAGCCAGAGTTACGTCTTCCTTATCGAAGGGCATGCAGTTGAAGTAAATGCGCGACATGTTTATTCCCCCACAATGGTCATGGCCTGACTGACGGAAGCATTTTCGTGCACGATGGCACGAAGCGCCTTGACCAGGGCAACACGGTTGGGATGCTGGAACACGTTGCGGCCCACGGAAATGCCCGCACCGCCCGCTTTGACGGAGTCAGCAACCATCTGGAGGATCTGGCGGGTGGATTCCATACGTTCGCCACCAGCGATAACCACGGGTACGCAGCAGGAGGAAACCACTTCAGAGAAGCTGTCTACATCGCCTGTGTAAGGAACTTTGACGATGTCTGCGCCCAGTTCCACGCCTACGCGGGCACAGTGGGCCACCACATCTTTATCAAAGCCGTTTTTGATCTGCGGGCCACGGGCGTACATCATGGCCAACAGGGGAATATGCCAGTTGTCGCAAGCTTCGGCCACCCGGCCCAGGTCGGCCAGCATGAGGCGCTCGTTGGGGTCGCCAAGATTGACGTGAACAGAAACGCAGTCTGCGCCGTGTTTGATGCCTTCTTCTACCGTGCCCACCAGTGTTTTGGTATTGCCGTTGGGCGTCAAGGCTGTGGAGGCGGAAAGATGAACGATTAGGCCGATGTCCTTGCCGGCGCTGCGGTGGGAGCAGCGAACAAGGCCCTTGTGCATGAGCACGGCATCCGCGCCGCCTGTGGCCATGTCGTTGACGGCTTCGCGCATGTCTACAAGACCGTCGACAGCGCCGATGGTAACGCCGTGATCCATAGGTACAATAATGGTGCGCCCGTTCTCACGATTGATAATGCGTTCCAGACGGACTTTTTTGCCAAGGTACATGGCTTGCTCCTTTCAGTTGCTGTGCTGCGTATTGCAGATCAATTACATACTGCCTGTCGCCATGGACCGCTCGGCGGCTAACTTTTGGGCCGGCTGCCCATACAAGAAAAGGGCCGCCGGCGGTTTGCCTGCGGCCCTTTGAACTTGCTAACTTTCTTTTCGCGTCAGCGAAGCTCCCGACCACAGGCATCCATAAAGTACGCAAAAAAATACCAGCTATAAAAGCTAGCGGCGTAAGCGGAGGTGTGGTTGGAAGAAATGCGCTGCATCACAAAAATCCTTATTAAAAACTTCAAGAGAAGAATTACGCTTGTTAACGGGGCGCTGTCAAGAAATTATTGAAAAGTTGTGCTGTTTTTTTTGTAATAAGTTGTTTTTACTTGCCATTACTTTCTGGTTTGGCCTTGGCGGCCGGTTGCCCCTGAGCTGGCGCGGTGTCATTGGGCGTGCTTTGAGGGCGCAGTTTGCGGGTTTCAAGCCGCTTGAGCACAAAATCGCCGGGGCGCATATCGGCTGGTACGGCTTCAAGGGGAAATTCCGCCCGGCCCAGATTACGGTGGCCTCCGGCCTGTCCCACATCGTAAAAACAGGCATCGGCCAGACGTCCGATGTCTCTTCCGCCGTCACCGCGAAAGATAACAATGACGGTCTTGCCCACAATGCCGCCAACTGCAATCCACTTGAGGTCGTGCACCCGCGTGAAGAAGTCGGCCACAGCCACCAGCAGGTCGGCACTGTTGACCTCGTTGAGCCATGCAAAAGCTCCGTTGCTGCGGCAGTCTGTAAGGTTGCGGAAGGCGCGTGAGAACAGCGGCAGCCATTCACGCAGATACTCGCTGCGGATGATACGGCGCAGCAGGCTGTTGTCTGCATGGCGCGAAAGCCATTGATAGGCGCGAAAGTCGTCTTCATCGCCGGAGCGCTCGAAGGCGGCGGTATCCGTGCGGATGCCGTACAGCAGGGCCGTGGCCAGCCTGGGGCTGGGCCGCATGCGCAGCGCCTGAAAATACCGTGTCATAATGGTGCTAGTTGCACCAAGCCCCGGGCGTATGTCGCAAAGGGACGGCGCAGAGGGTATAAAGCAGCCCCCATTGGGCGGCAGGGGGTGGTGGTCGATGATGCAGTCAAAGGCAATGCCCTGAAAGGCCTTGTGGTGGTGCGGTTGCGAATCCACCATGGCAAAACGGGTATATTGTTCGGCCTTTTCGGGTTGCCATGCGCGCACGGGGATGCGCAGGTAGCGTATCATGGCCAGATTGTCGGGCCGGGTCACTTCATTGACTCGGGCGATATCGGCATTGTGTACGCGCGGCAAAATGATACGCCTGAGGGCCATAGCCGAAGCCAGAGCGTCAGGGTCCGCGTTGATGAGAATGCACCAGCGGTCATCCTTGTCCAGATTCTGTCGCCACTCCTTCATGTGGGCAACAAGTTCGGCATTGGGCAGCATTGCTGTGGTCATCCTCCCGGGGCTGATCCCTGATTGCGCAACAGCGCGTTTTTATTTCCAGACCGGGTTTTTCCGGCCCGGCTCCCATATTACTGTGACTCGTTGGCAAGGGCAGCCAAAACGGGCAGTGATGCCGCAAGGCCGTCCCAGTTGAAAATCTCCACCATATGGGTCGCGGTAGGAGGCGCGTCAGCCATAAGGCGCAGGGCAGTGCAGTGTTGCGCGGGCGTAAGAGCCGTAAGCGGCAGATGCTGGTCACTATTGCCCGGAGCGCTCCAATGCAACATGGCGGCCTGACTGGGCAGGGCGGAATGCAACAGAGCAGATTGACCATAGCCCAGGAGATGTCCTACGTCCAGACAAAGGCCCATGCCGTGATCTGCGAGGAAAGCGTCTCCCAAGCAAATAACGTCGCTGTGTGCCACATTTTCCAGTAAAAGGGGCGGTGCGGGCTGCTGTTGCCCATGCCAGTGCTTTGCAAAATCTGTCAGCATACGGCGCTGAAAAGCAGCAGATCCTTCTGGCGGATGCAGAACAGCCGCCTGCAAGATCATGTGCGGAACAAGGGTGCGGATCCTGTCCAGTACAGCCAGTGCCAGCCGGGCGGCATCACGGGCCGGATGCGTATTGTCTGCGGCCAGACGCGCGGGCCAGGGCAGATCCACAGGGAGATGGGCGTGCCAGCGCAAGGGCAGGCGGGCAAGGGCGTCTGGCAGATCTGCGGGGCCATAGTCCAGGCAGCCTTGCGCTTCAAAAAGGCACAGACCTACCTCGTCCACCTTGCCCGATAGAAAATGGGCATTTTGAGCGACATTGGCGGGAATCACAAAGGATGGAGCGGCGATGCGTCCCGCAAGGGGATGCCCGTCAGCATTGCTTGATGTGGCTGGCGCTGCTGTGAAAGAGGAGGAGGTTGTTGCTTCAGGCATGGCTGTAATTTTACCCTGTCAGCTGGCGTTCAATAGTGGCCGTACTGCGGGTGGGATGAAAAAAGGGTGCTGCTGCGGCAGCCGTGTTTCTGACTGTCAGGTCAAAAATGGCGGGGCTTCCCGCCGTGCGCGCCAGTTGGCATGCCGGGGCGGACAGGCTGCGTGAACCGCCATTCTGTGTGGCATGTGTGCAGAAGGGCAGGCGCATGGGCACTCCACAGTAGGGTTTACGCAGCTACGAATAAAGTTGGCCGACAAGGCCCGAGCTCATGCCGCAGCGCAGATGCCGGAGGTTTCGGCTATTCTGCGGTTTAGCCCCGGTTGGCGTTGATATACGCAAGGCAAGCTTTGGCGCACAGGGGGCGGCTGAAAAAATATCCCTGAAAGGTAGAAAAACCCATCGAAGTGAAAGAGTTGAGCTGTTTCCGGTTTTCAACGCCTTCCACCACGGTGCTGATGCCCAGACTTTGATTCAACTCGAGCACGCTGCGCACGATCTGCTGGTTGATATTGTTGTCGATGTGTTCCGTCAGGGAGCGGTCAATCTTGACCGTGCTGACGGGAAAGGCCCGCAGGTAGCGCAGTGAGGCGTACCCCATGCCGAAATCGTCAATGGCAACCCTGATTCCGTCGGTGTGCAGGCTTCTGAGCATTTCCAGAGCGCTTGATTCTGGCTTGATCATTGAAGACTCGGTAATTTCCAGTTCAAGCTGCCCGGGTTTCAGGCTCGCATCACTGAGCGCGTTCCACACATAGCCAGAAAATTTCGGATTCTGCAACTGCACGGGCGAGACGTTGATGCACATAATCATGTCAGCGTCCACAAAGCCACTCCAGGCAGCTCTGCGCCTGCACGCTTCTTCCAGAACAAACCGGCCAAGGCGGTCTATGTTGCCCGTATCTTCCGCCAGAGCCACCGTTATGGGCGGCGCAATGTTGCCGTAGGCCGGGTGGTTCCAGCGCAGCAGGGCTTCCACGCCAGTGACGCGCCCAGTCTCGTTGTTGAACTGGGGCTGGTACACCAGATAGATTTGCCCCGGTTCATCAAGGGCGCGGGTCAGATCTCCTGCCAAAGCATTGGCAAGCCGTCCGACCTCGCCGGGTTGCCCCAGGCACTTGCGGTTGTCTGACACGCCGCCGCCGTTGGCTGCTGTAAACAGATTCTGCATGACCTGTTTGCTCCGCTTTTCGCGAATGGCATCGGAAATGACGACAAAAGGCATATAGATCAGCAGGCCCACAAGCAGATTCACTGCCTGAAGTATGGGGCCGTTGATTGAACCCGAGACAATGTAGCCGCTCATGAGCGCGGGCGTGGTCCAGGCAATGTCTGTCGAAGTTGGGGGAATGAAGCCGGTAACCGTGGCCGTATAGGCGATGACCGTCTGTACAGCGGGGACCAGGATAAAGGGAATAAAGTACACAGGGTTCAGCACAAGGGGGATGCCGAACAGCAGAGGTTCGTTGACGTTGCACAGTGTGGGCAGCAGGGCGAACAGGCACAGCTTTTTGACGCCGCGGTCTTTGCCGCGAAGAAAAATGGCCAGACACAAAGCCAGTGTGCAGCCCGAGCCACCCATGCGGGTATACGCGTCAAAGAACATTTTGGTGAAAATGAAAGGAGGCGCCGTGCCGCTGGCAATGGCGTTCATATTGGTCAGTGCGGCGGGAATGAGAATGTCGTTCTCCACCGCAAAAAGCATGTTGGGCCCGTGCGCGCCGAAAAACCAGAGCACCTGCGAGGCCATGCTGTAGAGCACGCCAAATCCAAGACTGTCGCCGCCCTTGGAAAAGGGGTGGACAAGAATGCGTTCGGACAGTTCGTGCAGGTTGGCCATGTCCAGGGCCACAAGCGCCGCGCGAATGAGCCCAAAAAAAAGAATAGTGATGATGGACGCGGGGATGAGCGTGAAAACGTCGCGGGCCACCGGGTCATTTCCGGCCATTTCCACAGGCAGGTGCAGCCATGAACAGCGCGACAGGCGCAGAAAAATACTGCTGGTAGCCAGAGCAATGCACATGGCAAGCAACAGGCCGCTGCTTAGTGAAAAAGCCGTATCGCCAATACCGGATTTGAGCGGGGCGATTAGCACGAAAAAGCATGAAAGCGTCACTGTGGCCATCATTATTGGGCTGACGTATGGCGTCTGCCTTTTCTGATTGGCATGTGCGGCGCTTACTCCGCCTATGGCGCACAGCAGGGCCAGAGAGGCGATGGAGAATGTGCCGTCAATGAGATTTTTACAAACCTGCCGCCATGTGGGGCCAAGCGCGCGGTCAATGGCCAGTTGGGCGGGTTCGTAGGGGATGTTTGCCAGCATTATCATGAACGCGCCCACAAGAACGAGCGGCAGAACAATAATCAGCCCACGCCTGACGGCGATGCAGACCGGCTGCGCGCTGAGTCTGTCGATCAGGTCGATGAGTGGGTAGCCGAAAGAGCTGGCGGACATAGCATTCCTGTTTGAGATGAGAGTTTTTGCCCGTAGCCGTGGTTACTCCGGGTGCTCTCGTTGCATCCTTGCTTTCACTGTAAAATCAAAAAATTATCTGTGGGGCTACCGCGTTTTTTCAACCTGGCTTTACGTTAAAAAATACGTCAGGCAACCAGACAATATGCATCAGAGCAATGTACTTTTGAAAAAGTTTGAACACTCTCACGCTGCACTAGAGCGCCACAGCGCGGCGCGGATTCTGCCGAAAAATGCATCATTGAAGTGCAAGACGCTCTAATTAAAGGGTGGGCCGGCACAAAAACCGCCCCACCCTTGCACTACTTATACCAGCTTGCTGCTCTGCCAGCCGTGTTCCTTGGCGGCAGCTTCGGCCTTGGGGCCGCCCAGTACGCAGATGTCTCCGGTTTTGGAGGCTTCTGCCAGCACTTCGGCGAAATCGCTAAAGTGTTTTTCAGTGGTGGTGAGTATTTCTTCACGCATGATGCCGCGGGCGGCGTCCGTATCGTTGCTGAGCCAGCGATTCAGGGATTGTGCACCCTTGGCGTCGGGCAGCAAATAGCTGTCCAGATCGCCAATGGCTCCAACTATGGCCTGGGTCAGCTGGGCCTTGTCAGGCTTGAAGCCGCGCAAAAAGTCGGCCATGCCGTCAAAGGCTTCAAGTGTGGCATCCACGTTGGGGTCGCGGTAGGAGGCGCAAACAAGGGTGCCGCCCAAGCGGTCCAGGCTGCAGAACGCGCCGTAAGCGCCGCCGCGCACGCGCACGCGCTCCCACAGATAGCCCATGCGCAGGTAGCGCAGGATAACGCTGGCAGAGCCGTGGTACACATAGCCCTGATCGTAGATGTTGGCGGCCTTGCCCACATAGTTGATCTGGGCCGGGGCAATAAAGGCTTCGGCTGCTGGCAGGCTCATCGGGGCCGCGCCTATGCCGCTGGCTGCTCCGGGGCGTACCGGGGGCAGGGCCTGCAGCAGCTGGCGTATCTGGGTTTCAGCCATCGCAAGGCCAGAGGCCTCGGCGGTGCAGTCAAAAATAGCTCCGGGGCGGGCCACGATGCGGGAACGCAGTTCCTCAAGGTCGGCCAAAAGGCTTTGCGGCTCCTTTTCAAGGCGCTGGAGCATGGACCGCACGCTTTCAAGATAACTCAGGCCAGAGGTGCGTTCAGCCAGAGCCCCCGCACCCGTGAAACGAGCCCGCAGGCGGGCGCTTACCGCAGCGTGTCCCGCCGCCTGAAGCGCATTTTCCAAACGGGCCTTGGCTTCCAGAAGCATCTGGCCCAGGCGCTCTTCAATAATCTGTGTGTCCTTGAGGGGTTCCAGCAGGATTTCATGCATGATGCCAAAAAGGTCGGGCAGCTTGTCGTATACGGCCTTGCCGGAAATGCCGAGGAAACTCAGGGTTTCGCGGCTTTCGCGCACGGTGCCCATCACGGGATCGGCTCCCACGCCGCCGGTTTTGGCCGCCATAAGTGCGCCAAGTTCCGTAAAGTCGCGCCGCGCCGTGCCCGTTTCTGTCAGGCAGCGGGAAAGCAGCGGCAGCAGGGGCACAAGGTGGTCCGGCACATTGCTCAGGGGCAGCAACAGCGTTGTGTAGGCAATGCCCTGTGTGGGCAGTTCGTGGCTCAGGGCCACTTCGGGCAGTTCCACTATGCTGCGTGGAATGGAGGCATTTTGACGGGGCAGGTCTTCCAGGCCCAGGGCGGGAATGCTGGCCAGAGCCTCGGGGCTGTCGGGCGCGCTCTGCACTTCTTCAAGCCGCAGGGTTTCGGCCACCATAACCGCGCGTTCGTCCGGCGTTGCGGCTGCCTGTATCGCGTCCACACGGGCTTTTTCAGCCTCGTCGCGGGTCTTGCCCAGTTCGGTATCGGGCAGCAGAATCACTGTGGCGCGGTGCTGGTTGTTCAGGAACCAGTCCTTAATGGCTTGTTCAAATACGGGTTCGCCAGCGTCAATACGCGCCTTGAGGGCCTCAAGCGGAGCTTCCCAGGCAAGCGGAGCCAACGGGTCGCCGTCGTACAGCCATGTGGACAACGACTGGATCATGGCCGAAAGGCCGCGCGGAAAGCGGCCGGAATTGTTTTCGCGGTAGGCGAATTCCACCGTGTTGACGGCGGCTTCCACGGCGGCCTTGGGAATACCTTCTTCGGCAAGCTGGGCCAGCGTTTCAAAAATAAGTATTTCGACCTGAGGGACATCCTTGGGGGCCACGCCCTTGAGCCCGGTGGAGTAGTACATCTGGCGCAGGTCGGTTTCCAGCCCGCAGCCCGTGGTATCTTCGCCAAGGCCGGAGGCGATGAGCGCCTTGCGCAAGGGCGAACCGGGCAGACCTTCAAGGATGTGTTCCAGCATTTCCATAAGCAGGGCCTGGTTCACTTCGCCGCGTTCGCCCAGCAGCCAGTTGACCGTGAGCAGGGCGCGTTTTTCGCCTTCAGAGGCGGCATAGGGCACTTCGATCTGGCGCGGTGTGTCCAGGCGTTTTTGCAGGGGCACGGTGGAATCCACGGGACGCGCCGTGTAGCCTTGCAGCGCTTTGTTGACGAGGCGCAGGCGTTCGGCTTCCGGGTCGTCGCCCCAGAAAAAGAAACGGGCGTTGCTGGGGTGGTAGTAGTTGCTGTGGAAGTCGAAAAAAGCCTCATAGGTGAGGTCGGGGATGCGTTCGGGATTGCCGCCAGAATCAAGGCTGTACAGGGTGTCGGGGAAAAGGGCCTGCTGGCTCTGTTCCGAAAGCACGGAATCCGGCGAGGAGTAGACGCCCTTCATTTCATTATAAACAACGCCCTTGTACGACCAGGGGGAGTCGGCGCTGGGGGCGTCTACATGCCAGCCTTCCTGCTTGAGGATGTCTTCGCTGATGCGCGGGTGAAAAACGGCGTCTATGTAGACGTCGATGAGGTTGTAAAAATCGCGCAGGTTGCAGCTTGCCACCGGGTAGCAGGTCTTGTCGGGAAAGGTGAAGGCGTTGAGGAAGGTTTGCAGGGAGCCTTTGAGCAGTTCCACAAAGGGTTCCTTGACCGGGTACTTGTCAGAGCCGCAGAGCACGGAATGTTCCAGAATATGGGCCACACCCGTGGAATCGGTGGGCGGCGTGCGAAAGCTCACGCCAAAGCACTTGTTTTCGTCGGTATTATTGATGGAGAGCAGTTGCGCGCCAGTGGCGTCGTGCCGCCACAGCCGTGCCGTGCCATCCACTTCATGCAAATGTTGTTCTGTAACAAGAGTAAAGCCAGTATTGTTCATGATATTTCCTGCAAATATTTTTAGGGCTTGTTGTTTTTAACGGCAGTTGAGCCTGAACTATAAGGGCTGTGACGGTGTTTGAAAAGGGGCGGCAGGCCGTGCGCCGCGAGCCCGCGTTATCGCTAGCCGTGCTGCTTTTGCCTCGGGTTCGGCAATAGCGGCTCCTCAATTTATTGTAAGCAGTACCGCCGTGAACGCCTTTTTGGTTGCGTGTATGGAAAATTTATCCTTTTATTTATGTCTGTTATGTATGGTGTGGACTCCTTCATAAAAAGTCCGTTATCGTTAATATAACAGGAAATCTGCCTTGTGCCGGCATCACCTGATATGTAAAAAGATTTTCTGCTATTGAAGGAATTATTTGCGGCACAGGTTTATGATGAAGTAAATTCCGGGGCAGTCCCGGCCAAAAAGAGCGCGTCAACGCTTGCCAAGCGCGGCGCGATCATGTATGTACTCGCTTTCTATCAAGCACACCCAGGCAGCGGCCCGGGGTGCCCGGTGGGATGCCGCGTGTGGCGGCGTTCTTTTTGCGCCACAGGCGCAACATCGGGTTGCAGGGTCAGGGCGTGGGTGGAAGAAAACAACCCTTTGGAGGAATCCCAATGGCTTATGTCAGCATGAAGCAAATGCTGGAAACCGGCGTGCATTTCGGTCACCAGACCCGCCGCTGGAACCCCAAGATGCGTCCCTACATTTTCGGCGCGCGTAACGGTATCCATATCATCGACCTGCAGCAGACCGTGAAGCTCTTCCGCATTGCCCACGACAAAGTTGTGGACGCTGTGGCCAAGGGCGGCAAGGTTCTCTTTATTGGTACCAAGCGCCAGGCTCAAGAAGCTGTGGCCGCTGAAGCCGGTCGCGCCGGTCAGTACTATGTGACCAACCGTTGGATGGGCGGCACGCTCACCAACTTTGTCACCATTCAGAAGAGCGTTGATCGCCTGAAGAAGCTGGAAGTCATGTTTGCCGACGGCAGCATCAACCGCTACCAGAAGAAAGAAATTCTGCTTCTGGAACGCGAAATGAAGAAGCTGGAACAGACCCTCGGCGGCATCAAGAACATGGATCGTCTGCCCCAGCTTGCCTTCATCATCGACCCGCATCGTGAAGACATCGCCGTCAAGGAATGCCGCAAGCTTGGCATCCCGATTGTGGCCGTGACCGACACCAACTGCGACCCCGATGTCATCGACTTCATCATTCCCGGCAACGATGACGCCATCCGCGCCATCAAGCTTTTTGTGGCCGCTTTCGCTGAAGCCTGCATGGAAGGCGAAGCCATGAGCAAAGACCACAAGGGCGAAGTTGCCAACGCCGAAGAAGCCATGCAAAAGGCTGCTGCTACCGAGGCTGTGGCCGAAGCTGCTGCCGCCCAATAAACGGCTTTACTGCTTTTGCATTTTTGGGGCAGCGCAACCTGATATATGGCTGCGCTGCCCCTGTTTGGATGCAGCAGGGCAAATTTAAGTGTACTTTTGATAACTCCGGCGGCAGGCCGGACGCATTTTGGAGAATACAATGGCTATCACCGCTCAAATGGTAAAAGAACTGCGCGAAATGACTGGCGCGGGCATGATGGATTGCAAAAAAGCTCTGGTGGAAGTGGAAGGCGACCTGGAAAAGGCCGTTGACTGGCTGCGCCAGAAGGGTATGGCCAAGGCCGCCAAAAAATCTGGCCGCGCCACCAGCGAAGGTCTTGTGACCGTGACCCTGAGCGATGACGGCAAGACCGTGGCTATGGCTTCGCTTCTGTGCGAAACCGACTTCGTGGCCCGTGGGGAGCAGTTCCAGGCCATGGCCGCCCAGATGGCCAAAAGCGTGCTGGACAATGCCCCCGCTGACGCTGTGGCCCTTGAAGCCCTTATGGGTGAAGAAGTGACCCAGCTTATCGCCTCTGTGGGCGAAAACATGCAGATTGGCAAGTTTGCCCGCCACACCAAGCCTTCTGATGGCTCCGTGATCGGTCAGTACATCCACGCCAATGGCAAGATCGGCGTGCTGGTGTTCCTGACCTGCGGCAAGGCCGAAAGCGCCGCCAAGCCCGAAGTGCAGGAACTGGCCAAGAATATCGCCATGCAGGTGGCTGCCGCCAGCCCGATGGCTCTTGACGCTGCTTGCCTTGACCCCGCCGCTGTGGAACGTGAACGCGAAGTTTACCGCCAGAAGGCCCTGGAAGAAGGCAAGCCCGCCAACATCGTGGACAAAATTGCTGACGGCGCTGTGAAAAAGTTCCAGAAGGAAGTGTGCCTTATGGAACAGCCTTACATCCGCGACGACAAAAAGACCATCAACGACATCGTGCGTGAAGCTGGCAAGACCATTGGCGACGAAATCGTTGTCACTGGCTTCGAGCGCATCCAGCTTGCTGCCGTATAATGATATCCGACTTGTCCGAGCCGGAAGGGTCTGCCCATCCGGCCAACTATAGTACGCCTTCGGGCGCAGCAAGTTACTGACAAAAGGGGGCTTCGGCCCTCTTTTGTCTTTTTTTCAGGGCAGGCCGGCATTTTCGGCAGAAGTCTGTTTCACAAGAAGGGGCACAGCCCCGGAGCATAATTGTATGCTGGATTTTTCATGGGTTACGCATCTCTCTGCCTGGGCTGGTCTGGGCACTCTGGTACTGCTGGAAGTTGTGCTTGGGGTGGACAACCTGGTCTTCATTTCCATTCTTGTGGGAAGGCTGCCCGGCGACCGCAAGCGTCAGGCCTTTTTGGTTGGGCTTGGGCTGGCTTTGCTCATGCGTATGGCGCTGCTTACCGTCATGGCCCGTCTGGCCACGCTGACAACACCTCTGTTTGAGCTTGGAGGACACGGCTTTTCAGCGCGTGACCTCATTCTAATGGCGGGGGGTGTCTTTCTGCTGCTCAAGGGCACGATGGAGTTGCATGACCGGCTTGAAGGCCACAGCGGCAGATACGCCGGAGAGACCGAACACCATGTCGGATTTTGGCAGGTAATTTTCCAGGTGGTGGTGCTGGACGCAGTGTTCTCGCTGGACTCCATCATCACGGCAGTGGGTATGGTGGAACATGTTTCCATCATGATGCTGGCGGTGGTTATCGCCATGGGTATTATGGTCATGGCCGCCGGGCCGCTGCTTGGCTTTATGGAGCGTCACCCCACGGTCATTGTGCTGTGTCTGGGATTTTTGCTCATGATCGGCCTGAGTCTGCTGGCCGATGGTCTGGGCTTCCATATTCCCAAGGGCTACATGTACGCGGCCATTGTCTTTTCCCTGTTGGTGGAGATGTGCAATCAGTGGGCGCTGCGCAATCGGCGCAGGCGTTTCAGCATGCGTGACATGCGTGAATCCACAGCCCGCGTGATTCTGAATATTCTGGGAGGCAGTGCACCCGGGCAGGGCGATACCCAACTCGACGCGGCCGCCCTGGCAGGTGAAACCAAAGAACTGTTGTTCGCGCCAGAAGAACGGGCCATGCTTGCCCGTGTTATCCGCCTTGGCGGGCGCACCGCCCGGTTCATCATGGTGCCGCGCCAGCGTGTAAACTGGCTGGACAGTAATGCCGACCGGGATACGGTGAGCCGGCATGCGGCGGCGTCGCGTCTGGCGTGGCTGCCCGTGCTGCGGCGCGATACCGATGAAGTGCTTGGGGTAGTGCACCCCGGCGACATCCTTATGCGTGAGGACGAGCACCACACGGAAAAATGGGAGCTGAAAAACTTCATTCGGCCCGCGCCCACAATCTTTGAGCATACGCCCCTGCCTGTGATTATGGAAGATTTTCGCACGCACCCCACGCCGTTGGCCTTTGTGCGTGATGAATACGGCAGCGTGGTAGGCATAATCACCCCGGCGGAACTTTTGAGCGTGCTGGCCGGGCAGATGGGCGATATGCCCGCCGGGCCGGAAGCCTGTCGCCGTCCTGACGGCAGCTGGGTCATGCCGGGGCGGCTCACAGTGGATCTTTTTGCAAGCTGGCTCGGCATCAGCCTGCCCAAACGTCTCGACAGCGCCACGCTGGCCGGATTCATTCTGGAGAGGCTTGGCCGCATACCTGAAAAGGGCGAACGCCTGCATTATCAGGGATGGGAGCTGGAAATTACCCGTATGGACAAGCGGCGCATCGATGAAGTGCGCGCCGTACGCCTGCTGCCAGCATCCGGCAGGGGTAAGAAGGGCAAATAGCGGCAAGTCCGCGATACGGCGGCAAGGATAATCTTCAAATTTGTTGACAAGGCCGGGGAAACGGCTGTAGCTTAAAAACGGTATGACAATGTATAACACTTCTTCCTCTTTCAGCGGCATGATTTGCCTCGTTATGGTCGGCCTAGTAGTACGGGACCGATCTTTAGGCGCGTCATAAGCAGGGAAGAATAAAAGACATATCTGAACCCCGCCGGCGCGAGCTGGCGGGGTTTTTTTATACCGGAAAACCGCCAGCGAGCCCCAGCCAACGCAAAAGGAGCCTTGTGGCGATGTTACGTCTTTCTGGAGCCGAATTAACCATCCGCCTGCTTGAAAATCAGGGCGTCACCTGCATTGCCGGTATTCCCGGCGGTTTCAACCTTCCTTTATATGATGCGCTGGGGCGCAGCGGTAAAATCCGTCATGTACTGGCGCGGCATGAGCAGGGCGCGGGCTTTATGGCCCAGGGCATGGCCCGGGTTTCTGGCCGTCCCGGCGTGCTTTTTGCCACTTCAGGGCCGGGCGCCACCAATACGCTTACAGCCCTGGCCGATGCCCGCATGGATTCGGTTCCTCTGGTCTGCATCACCGGGCAGGTTCCGCAAAGCATGATTGGGACCGACGCTTTTCAGGAAGTGGACATCTACGGCATGTCCATTCCGGCCACCAAACACAATTTTCTTGTGCGTTCTCCCGAAGAGTTGCCGAAAGTTATTGCCGAGGCTTTTTCCATCGCGGTCAGCGACCGTCCCGGCCCGGTGCTGGTGGATATTCCGCGTGACGTGCAGGTGGCTGCCGCCGGAGTGGACTGCCTGCCCGAACCCGGTAAGGCCTCGCCCATGCCCGAGCCAGACAGCGCCGCCTTATCCAGAGCGGCTGAACTGCTTAATGCGGCGGAGCGCCCACTGCTTTTGATTGGCGGCGGCACATCGTCGCCGCAAGCCGCTGCGGCTGTGCTGGAATTTATAGAGCAGCAGCATATTCCGGCTGTAATGTCCTTGCAGGGGCTTGGCGTGGTGCCCCACGGGCACGAGATGGCCGTGGGCATGCTGGGTATGCACGGCGCGCGTGCTTCAAACATGCTGGTGGAAGAATGCGATGTTCTTGTAGTGGTGGGCGCTCGCTTGGGCGACAGGGCCACCGGGCGTCTGGACAGTTTTTGCCCCAAGAGCGGGCTTATCCATATCGATATCGACGCCAGTGAAGTAGGCAAGCTGCGCATGCCGCAGGTGGGTTTGACCGCAGACGCCACTCAGGCTTTGCGTTTGCTTATGCCCCTGTTGCAGCCACGCAGGCGCGATTGCTGGCTGGACCGCGTAGCTGACTGCAAAGTCACGCACGGACTGCGGTTTGACCGGGAAGACGACATTCTTTCGCCATACGGTATCATTCGCCATGTGGCGGATCTGCTGACCGACGAGGCGGTTATTGCCACGGATGTGGGCCAGCACCAGATGCGTGTGGCCCAGGCTTACCCCATGAGCAGACCACGCCAGTGGCTGACGTCTGGCGGCTTGGGCACTATGGGCTTTGGCCTGCCCGCTGCCATAGGCGCGGCACTCGAACTGCGCGGGGGCACAGCTGTGTGTTTTACCGGCGACGGCAGCCTGCTTATGAATATTCAGGAAATGGCCACCGCTGCTGAAACCGGGGCCAATGTGAAAATTATTCTGTGCAACAACAACGGGCTGGGGCTTGTGCAGCAACAGCAGGATCTTTTCTTTGATGGCAGGATCACCTGTTCCGCCTATACCACCCGCACAGATTTTGTGCAGATTGCAAAGGGTTTTGGTCTGCCTGCGGCCAGACTCAATACTGAAAAAGACCCACAGCGCGTACTGAAAGAATTTCTGGCCAAGCCCGGCCCCTGCCTGATTGAAGTTCAGGTGCGCGCAGAAGACAAGGTTTTTCCGATGGTGCCGCCCGGTGCGGCCAACAGCCAAATGATTGAGGGGAGTCCGTTATGAACAGTTCCATCAAAAATGCTCTTACTATGCTGCGCCTGAGTGTTAACAACCATCCCGGCGTCATGTCGCATATCTGCGGTCTGTTTGCCGGGCGTGCTTACAACCTTGAGGGGATCTTGGTTACTCCCGAAGCTGGCGGAGCCACCTGCCGCATGTGGCTGGTGGTCAAGGATGACGGCCGTATGGATCAGATCATCAAACAGGTGAGCAAACTGCACGACGTGCTGGATGTGCGGGTAGGGCAAGCTGAACCCGCGGTCTTTAGCAAGTTGGCAGGATGCCTTGAACATTAAAAAATTTGGGTTGCTGTATAGCAGAAGCCGCGCACGTATGATGTGCGCGGCTTCGCGTAATTATTGCCTGGACCGGGAGTTCTCAGGCGTTCAGGCTGGTTAATTTTGAAAATATATATTTCAAAATTTAAGACACGCCCGCTACAGCGTTTAACCGCGCAAATAGCGGCGCTGTCTTATTTTCGTAAACCCTGCTGGTGCGTTAGCTGTTGCCGTGTTAGCGGGCTACAGATAAAGGCAACGACTCTTTGAGCAAGATTTTAGCGTAACTCAGCCGTCCTTATCCGTAGCTTCCTGCGTCGCAACTGCTGAAGCTGCGCTTACGCTTCCACGGCGGGCGTCTGTTCACGCAAACGCCTGAATATTTCAAAGTGAAAGTGCTCTAGCATAACAGCCTTAGATTTTGCTGCTTTCTTCCTTCATCTCATTGATGAGACGCTGCAGAACCTGCGACTGGCGTGCCAGTTCCGCCGTAGCCTGGGCAGCCTGGCCCATGGCTGACGCCGTCTGGCCGGATATGGTGGCTACCTGCTCCACAGACCTGTTGATCTCTTCACTGGCTGCAGACTGTTCCTCACTGGCAGCGGCAATGGAGCGCACCTGATCGTTGGTCTGGTCCACCAGTTCAACGATGCTGCGCAGGGTCTGGCCCGACTGGTTGGCAAGGTTGGTTGCTTCCTGAATGGTGCTGATGGAAAGGTCCACCCCGGTCACACTTTTACGGGTACCTTCCTGAATGCCGCTGATAACCTGGCCCACTTCATGCGTGGCAGACATAGTCTTTTCTGCCAGTTTGCGCACCTCGTCGGCCACAACTGCAAAACCACGTCCGGCGTCGCCAGCACGGGCTGCTTCAATGGCAGCGTTGAGCGCCAGCAGGTTGGTCTGGTCTGCGATGTCTGAAATGACGCCCATAATCTGGCCGATACCTTCGGCCTGATGGCTCAGGGTATCCATATCCTGCTTGATTTCCTGGCTCTGCCTGGACACTTCGTTAATGCCGTGCACCACTCTGGATACGATGTTCTCGCCTTCCTGAGCCTGGGCGCGTGCATTGCCGGACATTTCAGAAGCGTGCCCCGCGTTGCTCGCCACTTCGCGCACTGTGGCGTTCATCTGTTCCATAGCGGTAGCAGTTTCGCTGATGCGCAGGGACTGCTCGTCAGAACCCCGGCTGGACTGCTCAATCTGCGCCGAAAGTTCTTCGGATGCCGAGGTGAGGATATTCACCACATTTTCAAGCTGGTTTGCAGCCTGCAACATGCCTTCTGCTCTGGCGTGCAAGGCTTCATCCTTGGCTTCCTGAGCTTCCTTCATGGCAATATTGGCCTGATCGGCCTGACGGGCTGCTTCTGCGCTTTTTTCTTCGGCTTCGGCTATTTTTTCCTTCATGGTGCCAACCATGCTTTGCATCACATGGTAGACGCCGCCGGGCCGCTTTTGCGCCCGGAAGTTCACTTCAAGGTTGCCACGCGCGATTTCGCCCGCCACGCTGGCCAGATAGCCGGGGTCTTCACCAAGCTGCTGCATGATGTTGCGTGTCAGCAAAACACCCATAGTGATGGAAAGCAAAAGTCCGAAACCAAGGGCAATGTACAAAAGATAGCTTGACGTATCGGCCAGAGTAGCGTTGTGGGTGGCCAGCAAGCTGCCCTGTTCGCGCTTGGAGGCTACAAGGGCGTCAATGGCCTTCTGGTAGGCCGTGGATATTTCCCGGCCCTTGCCGCTCCACAGCGTGTAGGCTTCTTCCTTGTTGCCTGTCTCAACCATAGCCATGACTGTATCGGTCAGCTTTCGGAAATCCTGCCGCCGTTCCTTGTATTCAGCTATGATCCTGCGAGCTTCGTCAGAAATCAGGGTCGCTTCCACTTTGACAGCGCTGCTGTCAATTATTGAACGAAACTGGGGAATGACCGTGCGTGAGCGTTCTTTTGTGGCTTCATTGTTTGTGCTTATGAAGTCCAGCACGTTAAGTCTGATGCGTTGAAAATACGCTGCGATATTAAGCAGGTCGCCCATAGGCTCCACGGCGCGGGTGTACAGAACAGTGTCGGCCTTGCTCATATCGTGCAGCCGTGAAGCGGCAAAGATGCCTACCGACAAAGTGATTAGGGCCGAAATAATAAACCCGGCCAAAAGTTTTGTTTGTAGTTTCATTGGGGTGTCCTTAGTTCTTAATTGCCCTTACAACATGTGCAGGGGCCAACATATATACCAATCGGTTAATAAGGGTTTTCCTTGAGGGTTATCGCCATAAAATCCGTATTTTACAAGACGCAAAATCAGAATGGCGCTACCGCCCATAATTCCAGTGTGAATAATGGTAAAACTTATTATTAATAAAGACAAGCGAACTAGTAAGATTTACCTGCTGTCATCCTGATAGGGAACCCTCTCAAAGACCTTGCGGCGTGGTGTCAGGCTGATGTGGTAATACTGGTTTTGGGGGATGTAAATGTAGGGCACGTCCTCGCTTCGTTGCCGTAAAAACAGCGACAGCAAGACCCGGTTGATAGCCTGATGTCCAACAATGACAAGGGGGGTGTCGCCAGCAAGAAACAGGGCACGCCGCAGGCCGCGCTGTACGCGTTCGCCCAGCAGAGCGTAGCTCTCACCATTGGGATAGGCATAGGAAAATTTGTTGGCATTGCGCCCGGCCGTGACCTGGGGCATTCTTTCCCGTATCTCGCTGTACAGCATGCCCTCGCAGTCTCCGGCCCAAATTTCGTTAAATTCTTTAAAGGCCATTATGTGCGCTCCGGGGCGCTCGGCCAGCAATGGGGTAGCCGTTTCGTGCGAACGTAGCCGGGTGGATGTGAAAACCCAGTCGATTTCCTTATGGCGCATGTGCTGGGCCAGGGCTTGGGCCTGGGCACGGCCCTTGGCCGTGAGGGGAGGATCGCCGCCAATACGGCCGCGAACGTTGAATTCCGTTTGTCCGTGGCGTACGAGATACAGACAGTGAACCCATGCGCTGACCACAATTTCGCGTATGGCCGGGTAGAAGGGCGAGCCTTCACAGGGGCGCTCTGCCAGAATCCGGTTGGCTGTGGAGTCCACGCAGAGCCAGAATTTTTCTTCTTCCAGCGGTTCGTAGATGGCTTCATAGTAGCTTATACGCTTCATGAAGCTTTGCAGGGCCTCTTCTTCGCTGTAGGCCGCGTATTCCGGCAGCGTGGTTTTGCGCCGGATACATGCCTTGAGCAAAAGCTGGTCCTCGTTGACGCACTCAACAAACAGCACCGGGTGGTCGGTCAGCGTGCTCTCAATCATGCGGCGGCGGCCGCGGCTTACATTGGTGGCGTCCAAAATGGCCACTTCGCCGCCATCGGCCAGCCATCCACGGGCCAGATCCATATTGCGGCGGCAGATCATTTCACGGGCTTCACGCCCCGCCGCGTTGGAGGGATTGTAAAAATCAGGGCTGGTAGACTCCGCGCCCATAAGCGCCCGGCGCATGTCGCCGTTGTTGAAGAGCTTTGCCTGAATGCCCTCGGCCATCAGGCCGTCGCGAATACGTTTGGCCAGCGTGGACTTGCCGCGGGCGGGCAGCCCCACCATGGCTACATAGAGTTTGTGCATATGGCCTCCCCTTGGCAGAGTACGGTATAAGACCCCCAAATAAAAGCAAGCGGACGTTCAGACGGCGCCGCACTGCACCATCACATGCAGGGAGCAAACATGAAAACCATCGGCCTGTTAGGCGGCATGAGCTGGGAGAGTACGGTTTCCTATTATCAGATAATAAACCGCGTGGTTAAGCAGCGGCTTGGCGGCTTTCATTCGGCAAAATGTCTGCTGTTCAGTGTGGACTTTGCTGAAATTGAAACCTGTCAGGCCGAAGGCCGATGGGACGATGCCGCGGCCATCTTGGCAGACGGAGCTCGTCGTCTGGAGCGGGGCGGGGCGGATTTTATGCTTATCTGCACCAACACCATGCACAAGGTGGCTCCACAGGTGGCGGCAGCTGTCAACATTCCTTTGCTGCATCTGGCGGAGGTCACGGCCAACGAATTGTTGCGCCGGGGTATGACCAGGGCTGCCTTGCTGGGCACACGCTACACAATGGAAGAAGACTTTTACAGTGGCGTGTTGCAGCGCCGGGGCATTGAGGTGCTCACTCCTGATGCCGAAGACAGGGGCATGATTAATGACGTCATTTTTAAGGAGCTGTGTATGGGCCGCATTGACGAGGCTTCGCGGCAAAAATTTCTGTCTGTCATTGACGGGCTGCGCGGGCAGGGCGCGCAGGGCATCGTGCTTGGCTGCACAGAGATAGGCCTGCTGGTGCGCCCGCAGGATACCGACGCCCCCATGCTGGACACAACGCTGCTGCACGCCACTGCGGCGGCGGAAATGGCGCTGGACTGCTGATACGCAAGCAGCGGATCGGAGAGGCAGTGCACGTCTCTTTCAGCCATTGAAGCGCAAATTTGAATATGTTTTTTTCTAATGTATTTGCTGCGCAAGCCGATGCTATAAACAGGGAGCATCAAAAAATTATCAGAATCCGCTGAGGCCGTCATGAGTATACGAATCGGTTCAGACAGCATGATGGCGCAGAATTTTTTTAACGCCAGCAGCGAAGAATCGCGCTATGCCAAAGGCAGGCATCTGGCTGCTCAAGTAGACAAGCAGGCCATGTCCAGCAGGCAATGCAGTATTCTGGCCGCGGGCATGGCTGCGGCCGCCGCAGCGGAAAACGAGTCGCAACGCATGCTTGAAGGCAAAAAAGCCGCCCGGCAAATGGGCTTTGACATGCAGCAGAGCACGCTTGAGACATCAGAAAGAAATCTGGATGAACTGCGTCGGCGGCTTGAAGGAAAAGCCAGGCAAAATCAGAAAAATCTGGGGGACAACAGGGGCGCTGCATCGGCGGAAAATCCTGCACCAACAGTGGCGGTTGCCAATTTTCCAGGTAGTTTGGCAGACAGTTTATCTGGTGCTTTACCAAACAATTTTGAAGGATTGACAGGTAAGGCGGGCGGTTTGACTGCCAATAGGGCGGCAGATCTGGCATCTGTAGCTGGTGCAATGACTTCAAAGGGCGCTCTTGAGTCAGCGGGAACCGCATCGGGCAATTAGGCTGCTGCGGATCGCCTTTTGCGCAGTGAGCTCTTGAATGCGGGGGCAGGCGCTGCCAGTACCGTAAGGTCTGCCTGTGGGGCAACAGGTGTGCAGCCAGAACCCTTGGGAATTTCAGTTCTTGTATAGCTTCAAAAATTTGATACGCCATAAAAAACGGCAGCCTGTATAATGGCTGCCGTTTTTTATGGCAAAATTACCGTGCGCGCGGATTACAGGCTAGCGTACAGTAAGCTTGAGAAAGCGCTTTTTGCCGAGCTTTACCACATATTCGCCTGCGGGCAGGGGGCTTATTGCGTCTTCGCAACGCTGGCCGTCAATGGCAAGCGCGCCTTCCTTCATAAGGCGTTTGGCTTCACCACGGCTTTTGACAAGGCCTGCGGCTTCAAGAAAAACAGGCGGGGTGCTGTCTTCGCCGTTCTGGCACTGGTGCTCGGGCATGTCGTCCGGTACGCCGCCGCCAGCAAAAACCGCATTGAATCCCTGCTGAGCTTCGTCCGCGTCTTTGGGGCTGTGATAGCGGCTGACCATTTCGTGCGCCAGGGCTTCCTTGGCTGCCTTGGGGTGTACATCGCCGCCAGCAACGCGTTCTTTCAGGCTGGCGATGTCTTCAAGGCTTTTGGAAGAAAGCAGTTCGTAGTAGCGCCACATAAGTTCGTCAGAGACAGCCATAACTTTGCCAAAGATCTCTGAGGGCGCTTCGTCGATGCCGATATAGTTGCCGTAAGATTTTGACATCTTGCGCACGCCGTCCGTGCCTTCCAGCAGGGGCATGGTAAGAATGCACTGGCTTTCAATGCCGTAGTGGGCCTGAAGGTTGCGCCCGACCAGCAGGTTGAACTTCTGGTCAGTGCCGCCCATTTCCACGTCGCTTTTGAGCGCGACGGAGTCATAGCCCTGGCAGAGCGGATAAAGAAATTCGTGAATGGAAATGGGGCGCTGTTCGCGAAAGCGCTTTTCAAAGTCGTCGCGTTCCATCATGCGGGCCACAGTGTAGCTGGAGGCCAGTTTGATGAAGTCTGTGGCGTCCATCTTGCCAAGCCAGGCCGAGTTGAAGGCAACTTCGGTTTTTTCGGGATCAAGAATTTTGAAGACCTGTTTTTTATAGGTCTCTGCATTGGCCATCACCTGTTCTTCGGTGAGGGGGGGGCGGGTTTCAGACCGGCCGGAAGGGTCACCGATACGCCCGGTGAAATCACCGATAAGAAAGATCACATGGTGCCCCAGTTCCTGGAAATGGCGCATCTTGTGCATGACCACCGTGTGCCCCAGATGCAGGTCAGGAGCGGTGGGGTCAAAGCCCACCTTGATGCGCAGGGGCTTACCGCGAGCGATTTTTTTACGTAATTCTTTCTCGTCGATCAGTTCGGCCACGCCGCGCTTGATGGTAGCCATTTGGCGGTCAATATCGGTCATCACCCTGTCCTCTTATGCTGGCTGCGGTAATAATACAGTGCTGTTAGTAAAAAACACGGCACAGAACAAAGTTCTGTGCCAAGTGCAGACTGAGAACGATAGCCTCAAGCCTGAGCAAGTGTCAAATTTTCACTGTATACGTTGCGAAATTTTATGTTCGCAGCCTGCAGGGCTACATGCCGAGCAGGGCAAAAACCCGGCTCTGGCTCAGGCCGCTGTGGACTGAAAGAGCGCCAACGTTGTCCTGGGCGATCATATTAAGGGTGTCATCCATGACAGAATCCACTTCATTATCTTCCAGCAGCTTGGGGGTGCTCAGATTAACAACATCCTGCACGGCGGCGGGGGTGGAGCCGGAATCGTCCTTGTCGGTGCGGGGGAACGTGAAGGGATGGAATGCATTGATGCCGGAAATTTCCATGACGGTGTCCTCTATTATATGGCCGCATGCGCGGGTGGGGTCAAACTTTCCGCTTGGGGCGGGTGCTCTGAAAATATGCAATTTGAATGCCACCAACAGAGCCAGGCAAATTTTCCCTGCCCGGGCATATGAAAGAGCGATGGACATGTGCGGACGTGGCGGGCGCGGCTCGAACAACGCGCCGAAAACACTCGAAAACACTTGGCTGGCCTGGAGTGTTGGTGAAAATCATGAGTGCCAGAGCGTACACATGATGCCCGGCGGTTTGCCAGTTTTGCGCGCTTGGAGCAAATAAATTGACGGTGTCTGACTACGGCTTATGCGCCAACGCCTTGGGTTGCCTTGAAGGCAAGTGAACGGTGTTCGCACTTGAGTGCGATGGGCTATCAGCCCCGTAGCGGACGAGCGAGCCGCCATTTTGCCGACACCGCCAGAGATGAATAGGGGGTGTTATTGGGGGCGTGAGGCAGTTAGAGCCATGCAATTGGAGGAATACACAGTCGATTGCGGCTGCCACTGGTCGACGCCGTCGGTAGCCGCCTGCCACCAATCGGCGTTGAGCCGCAGGGGCGGCTTCAGGCATTGCCCGCAAAATTAAGGATGCTTTACGCGTTGTGAAGTAAGCCCCAGTGCAGATCACCTGTGCAATGTTTCGCATTTCACAGGTGTTATTCATTCGAGAATGCGAATGTCAGCTGAACTCGGGACGTAACAAGCGCATCGTGAAGCTTGAGAATGTACATTCCCAAAGTGACCCGACCTAAAGACGTCAGGCAGAAGTGCAGAGGGCGCAGATGCGTGTAAAAAACGCAGGCGGCGGCTGATTTGCATCAGCGTCCAGTCCACCATGCGGCCCATACAGGCGCAGATTGGGGCAAAAGACCGTTCAAGCGGTCAGCGAAATTTCGTCCTCGTTGTCATAATATTCCTCAAGGCAGGTGCGCAGTCGGCTGGAGCCCGAGGCGAGTATGTCGTTCCATTTGAGATTCGGCCCTGGAGAATCCCAGTTGAGCTCCTCGGTAAACAAAAGCCTCAGAGCCGTACCCTCATCGCACAAGTTGCGGCAGAGGCCCATTTTTTTTGAAAGAAAAATGTAGGGCTGTGCAGATGCTGGAGCCTTGTTGGGCACAATGAAGAAAAGGTAGGAAAAGTTACTTGTTAGAGAAAGCTTGGCCAGTTCTTCAGGAATGCAGGCGCATACGCCGCCTGCGGAAATGTTGACCAGTGGCAGCGGGTTGGGGTGGCTGGAGTTGTAGTACTGGGCCAGCAGGGCGCGCAGATCTGTCCTTGTGGCGGGCACATCTTCCAGTGGTACAACGCCCGCAAGGCGGCTGCGGTCTGTGCTCCAGGGAACTCTTTTATCCCGGCGCATCTGCCGCACGGAGCAGTCCTTGGCAAGACGCAGGCGCAAGTTGCGCAACTCGTTTTTCTCGTTTTGGCCAACTTCCAGCACTATTCCTGGCCCTTGATACCCCATGCGAACCTTACCGGAAGAACTTTCCTCTTCCAGGCAAAAAAAGAATTCGCAGGTGTTTTCCAGCGCTTTGCTTTTGCCCGGAATCACCTCTTTATGACGTACTATGAACTGTACCTCACGCCCTTCAACACTGCGAAATTTGCCGTGAAAAACCATATCCGCCAGATTGCCCTCATGAAGCAGGCAACTTCTGATACGCACGCTGACCCTTTGCCGCATGGCGTTGGCAAAGGCTTCTGTAGTGTTGGAGTTCCAGAGGCAGTAAGTGTTGGCAGCGGTCATTTAGCTCTCATTCTGTGCTGCCGGGGGGCGGCTGTTTTCACGAAGGAAGGTCGCTCCCGGAGCATTATTCATAGAAGGATGAATTAAAAATCTTCGGGACACGCACAGAGGCTTTTTCGTAAGGTTGGGCAGAGTTTACCGTTCAGATGAAAAGCCTACCTGATAGGAAGGTATTATGGCATAAAAGCTAATAAGTTATATTACGATAGGGTTATCAGTTAGTCAATGAAAGCGCTGTTTTGTTTGAAGCAAAATGGGGCGTATATCATGTGCATTTTTATCCTGTTTGTTGTTTGATGGTATAGTAATTCAGCTGGATGGGCCGGACAATTTTAAAATGTTCCGTATTTCATATTTAAAAAATCATCTGCAACATGGGTGTATGGAAAATTGGAGTATATTACAGCCGCTGTGTAGACCCTTCGCGCTCAAGATACTATTGGCATTGCTGCCCAATACTCTGATTGCCAGCATGCGATGCTGGAACAGGTTGCTTTTATGAACATGCGCCCGCAGTTGAGATATGTCCGGTACAGCATGTAACACTCTGAATAAACAAAATTTGTGCGCACGTTGCCTTCGCAGCCGTTGAGTCGCATCGCCTGAAGCCTCTAGAGCATTTCAATTTTGAAATGCTCAGGAACTGCGTGTGCAGACGCCAGCCAGGGGGCGGACAAGCCCTGTGCAAGAACAGAAATAGCGCTTGTGTCTTACGGCGGTCGCCTGCCCGTTTTGCCGCCGTTTTTCATGTGGAGCTTTGCAATAATGTTGCTGCGTTTTTTGCCTGCGGTCAAAAGACGTTTACGCAACAGCATGGGGCCAAAATGTAACACAATTATAGTTGCGCTTCATTGGGGCGCGTGCACCGGCCGCTTTAGGATATTTTAATTTCTAACTGTGAAGAAACTCAAAAGGAACCTGCTCTGGGATGTTCTGGCAGTGTTCCATTTGGGTCGCCTGTGCGGCGTGCGGCAGAGGGGGCCTGTTAGGGGACTGCTGCCCTTCCGAGGCTCCCTCTGCACTCCCCCGGACAACCCCGCTGGGTCTTCCACCTTCCGCCAATTCACGAGGGCTGCGTGGCTTTTGCTTTGGGAGCTTCCCTCCCTTTGGTCGGGGGATCTCCCTGCGCGCCGCGCAATGCCATCACCGGGCAAGCTTTGACGTTGTGCGAGAGTGCACGCAGCGCGAATTTCGCAATCATTGCATCTTCGGTCAGGATGACACCGTTGAGGGCATCTTGCCTCAAGGGCAATAGGCTCTAGAACATGCTGACGCTGCCTTACATTTCATAGTTCTCCTTGTGGCGTTAGCCATAACAAAAACGGGCTGCCCTTGCAGGCAGCCCGTTTAAGCGTTGGATCAGGAAGCGTCTAGCTTTCCTGCTTTACCTTGGACTTGGTCATGGCCAAGCCCATGCCTTCGAAAAGTTCGAAGATGGCAAAGCCGTACCACAGGGTGTAGAGCACATAGAAGATGAGCATGGCGCTCATGAGAATAAGATGCTCGGACACCTTGGCAGGCGGCACGCTGAAGAAGTTGTTGCCGGGTTCGATGGCGCGACGCATAACGTTGTCAACGACCTGGGCTTCTTCAATCTTGTGCTGCTTCTGCAGTTCCTTGATGCTGGGCGAAAGCAGGTACCACCATGCAGCCGCAACCTTGAGGGCGGGCTGGCCGTCGTACTTCTGCGCAACTGCGTCAGCATCGTTATTGTACAGGTTGTTAGCGTCGTCAGTGGCCGAAGTCAGGATAACGCCGAGGTTACCGGAAAAGGTGACCTTGCCGTTTTCTACGCGCACTTCAGTTGCGCCGGACTTTTCGAGCACCATCCCCGCCAGTTCAGCCAAGTCAGCTTTTTTGAGCTTGACGCTGAGCTCAACGGTCTTGCCTTCCACCGTCTTGACGCTGTTACGCACGCCAGGAATGAAGTAGGAAGATCCCTTGGACAGTTCGTTGAACACGTTGTCCGCGTACTGCAGACCGGTCATATGGTTACCAAGCTCATCCTTCATGAGGGGCATGAGCATGATCACAAAAAGGATCAGGAACGAAACCAGCAGCAGGCAGCCACGGATAAAGGGTGCTTTAGCATGTACGAGCATAATCAGGCCTCCCCTCTGAGCTTGCCTATATTAAGGAAGAACTTGCTGAATACCCAGACACCGAAGAACGCCACAACGACCCAGAATACGACGTTGCCCACGCTTTCGATAATACCCACAATACTGGGCGACCAGTTCAGCACTTCCATTTCCACCAGCTTTTTGGGCAGGGTGGCGGCACGGTTGATAAAGCCGGCAATGATGGAGATAGCATAGAAGCCGCGGATGTGGATGCCTTTAACCACCTTGGTGGTCAGAGCGCCAACCTGGATACCAAGCAGTGAACCGAGCAGCATGCCGATGGCCAGGGTGTAGAACACGTAGCCGTAAATGGCGTACTGGCCAATGGCGGCAAAACCCGCAGTAAAGATAATCTGCAGAATGTCGGTACCAACGGTGGTCATTGAGGACACGCCGAAGATGTACACGAACATCGGGAAGGTGACGAAGCCGCCGCCCACGCCCATGATGGCGGCCAAAAGGCCCACAAACACGCCGCCTGCGGCGACAATCCAGCCGGAAATACGGCGGCCGCCAGGCACGAGGTCTTCATCAAAGGAAATCATTGGGGGCATGCGAAGGCCCTGAAGCTTCACAGCGAGGCCGGTCATGCCTGAGCTGCCGCCGTGGGCGTCCTGGCTGGCGGCAGCGCCGCCGCGCGAGCTCTTCAAAAAGTCAAACAAAGCATAGAACCCAAGAAAACCTAACAAAACAGCATAAATACTACTAATGAACAATTCAGAAAGCAGGGGGTCGGCGTTATAAAGGCCTTTATTGATGGCACCGCCGATAAATGTTCCGATAATGGATCCGGCCAAGAATGCCACGGCCAGTTTGCCCGAAACGTTGCCGAGCTTTTTGTGCACCGTGGTGCCCATGATGGCCTTGGCGAAAATGTGGAACAGGTCTGTGCCCACCGCCAAGATGCCTTTGACGCCCACGGCCATAAGCGCCGGGGTAATGATGAAGCCACCGCCAGCGCCAATACACCCCGTGATAAGACCGGCGGCAAGGCCCACTGCTATGGACGCCAGAAAGATGTTAGTGGTGTAGAAGGCGGGCGCGTAGGCGGATTTGCCGCCCAGCATTTCATGGTACTCATAAGCTTCAGCCATGCAGACCGCAAGAACTGGAACAACGAGTGCCAGCAAGAATAGCATCTTTTTGCGGTTTTTGAGAATGGAGGTTGATACCTCCAGATCCCATTTTGCGTAAGCTTGTGAGCCGCTCAGCAGAAACTCATACACTTGTCTGCCAAAACTCATACTCTCCTCCAATACGATTGTGGCCGGCCAACGGCCGTAGGTCATGGCCCCAACAATGACATGTACAGGCACATATGGCTGCGCGGCGCGCCCCGGTGCAGCCTTGTGTTTGTAACAAGTAGTTTTTTCATGAAAAAATGAAAGCTACCTGTCTTCTCCCATACACGGAGCTACCGTGACATATTCTTTACTGTTTGTAAAAGAAATTTATCACGAGCAACGGTTTTTCGTGCCAAAAGAGGATTAATTGTCACCTTTTTGAGGTTGTTTTGCGTCAATCAATCCAAACAGTTGGCACTAAAGAACAAAAAATCGCACCTCTTTGCTTGGTTTCGTGTGAAAGTTATAGGGTTGTCGTGTTATTGTGAAAAAAAACTCATAATTGTTTTTTTGCAAGGCCCTGACTTTGCCCGAAAAGCATCAGTTCCAGCCAATCCAGCGCAAAGTACAGGGCCGCCACGTCCCCGTCCTGGCTGTCTTCCATAATGGCTGCTTTGCGTGATTCGCTTACGTCTACATGGCTGAATATTTTCATGGCCGCGATAAGTTCACGGAATTTGTCGAGCTGAAAGAGGCAAAGCACCGTTGTGGTGGCCATGCGCGCATCCAGGGGTTTGCCGCTGGCGCGTACCAGCGCCATGAGGCGCATGTAGCGGTCGTTGGCTTCGTTGAAGGCCTGCAATTCTTCGTTTTCCATCCACTGGTGCGGTGTGCGGCTGGTGCCTTTGTCGAAGCCGTGGCAATGGGATTCACGCACAAGAAAAAATCGTTCGGCGATGCCGTCGGCAGCCATTTTTGTGCCGCGCCCGATGGGGTAATAGCGGCAGGCGCCGGGCCTGTCTTCATACACGGAACAACCCGCGGGCGTCACAAAAGGACATGGTTCTTCCGGTCCGTCCAGCATGCGCAGCATGGGCAGGGGAAAGCCCGTGTCGGGGAATGAGCGCAGGGTAGTAAAGGTATTAAGAAAAGCCTCGCTGCTCATGCCAAGGTTCCGGCGCAGGCGCGAAATGTCGTAAGGGGTGAGCGGCAGGGTAAGTTCCGCACAGCAGCGATTGAAGCAGGGCACGTCGGGGTTGCAGTCAAAGCAGAAGGTTTCGTCCGGGCCAAGCTCGGGCAGATTGTCAATAAAATCGCGGCTGGCGTCATTACTCATGAGAGCTCCTTGTATGGACGGGGAAATTGCAGGCGGCACGGCTGCCACAAAATGTGGTGCTGGGCTGAAAAGGAAAAAGGGCGGCCCGCGCTTCTGCGCAGGCCGCCCTTATCATGTTGCTAGATGACCTTGTTCAGAGCGAACTCAATAATGCCCTCGGCTCCGGCCTCGCGTAGGCGCGGGATAAGGTCGCGCACCACGTCGATCTGTACCACGGATTCAACGGAAAGCCATTTTTCGTCCCGCAGGGGGGATACCGTGGGGGAATTGAGCGACGGCAGCATCTCAAGAATGGCCGCAAGGTTGTCTGACGGGGCGTTCATCTTGAGCGCCACCAGATTCTCGGCGCGCAGTGCGCCCTGAAGCAGCAGGTCAAGCTGCTCGATTTTGGCGCGCTTGCGGGGGTCGGCCCAGGCTTCCTTGTTGGCAATGAGCACAGGGTAGGAAATCATGACTTCGTCAATGATCCGCAATCCGTGCGCGCGAATGGTCGTGCCGGTTTCGGTCACTTCCACGATGGCGTCGGCAAGGCCTTCTACAACCTTGGCTTCAGTAGCGCCCCAGGAATAAAAAACGTCCACTTTCACGCCAGCATTTTCAAAGTAGCGGCGGGTCATGCCTTCCAGTTCTGTGGCGATGCGCTTTCCGGCCAGGTCGGCGGCGGTGCGGTAGGGGGCGTCGCCCGCCACAGCCAGCACCCAGCGGCAGGGCCTGTTGGAGGTCTTGGAGTACACAAGGTCAGAGACGTGCACGACGTTGCCGTCGTGGTTGCTTTCGGTCAGCCAGTCCAGGCCAGTGATGCCCACGTCCAGCACGCCTGCCTCAATATAGCCGCCAATTTCCTGCACGCGGCACAATGAAGCCGTAATGTCGGGGTCGTTGATATCTGGAAAATAGTTGCGCGTATGCTTGCGGATTTTCCAGCCCGCGCGTTCAAAAAGATTGATAGTGGCTTCTTCCAGCGAACCCTTGGGCACGCCCAGTTTGATGATGGGCTTCATATCCGCGCTCATGATGCTGTCCTTATTATACGCCGTAGACTTTTTCAGGGTCAAAAACCATAGGGGCGCAAATGCTTGCTGCGCCGTCCTTCCATTCCCGGTAAAAACAGGTGCGCCGCCCCGTATGACAGGCCGCGCCGCCAATCTGTTCCACCTGCAGCAGTACCGTGTCACTGTCACAATCCAGCCGCACTGAGCAAACTTTCTGCACATGGCCGGATGTGCCGCCCTTGTGCCAGAGCTGCTTGCGGCTGCGGCTCCAGTAATGGGCCTCGCCGGTTTCAAGGGTCTTGCGCCATGCCTCTTCATTCATATAGGCCAACATGAGAACCTCGCCACTGGCGTGGTCCTGCGCTATGGCTGGCAGAAGACCTTTGCTGAAGTCAGGGGTGAAGCCCTCGCCGGGAACGGCGGCGGGCTTCGGTTCTGGGGCTGTCATACACACTCCTTGAAAAAGGCGGCAGCCATGTGTCGCCGGGCAGTGTTTTGCACGGCACGCGTTGTCCGGCAAAGGGAACAAATCTAACCGCAAGCGCAGTGAGACGCAAGCAAAGCCTGTTATAGAAGGTAAATACATGCCCTGCATTGCTTCATGCGTTCTTTTACGTCAAAAATACCGGGTAAAAAGCCTGTTGCGGCAGCCGCAAGATTTGCGTTGCGCAGCAGGCGTGTGCTGCCGGGGTGCGGCCCTGTTTCGTTTGCCCATGTGATGATTTTTTGCTCACAACCAGCGAAAGGGTGTGGGGGCAGCCCCGCTGTGCACCCCCGCAGTACGGCGTGATTCAAGGTAACTTGCGCAATTAATCGCGCTATGGCATGCTCATACGTTAGCGAAATCATATTTAAAGGCGGCATGCCGCCGGGATAAATACATGTCTGAACATCAATCACCCTCCGATCCGGACGCCGCCGTCACAACAGTGGAAAATACGTCAGCAGACGTTGCGGATACCCCGCTTAGCGGCATATCCGTCAGCGAGCCCGAAGACGCATTGCCGCGAGTGACTATGGCCGATCTGCCCGAAGGCATGCGCGAAGCTTGCGCACGCGCGGGCTGGCAGGGGCTTATGCCTGTTCAGTCTCTGGCATTCCCCTATTTGCTTGAAGGGCGCGACATTATGGTGCAGTCGCGCACGGGCAGCGGTAAAACCGGCTGCTATCTTTTGCCCATGCTGCCCCGCCTGTCTGCAGACCTCAAGGCTCCGCAGGCGCTTGTGCTGGCCCCTACGCGGGAACTGGCCGTGCAGGTTGAGCGTGAGGCCGCGGTGCTGTTTGAGGGCACGGGCATCGTCACCGCCGCCGTTTACGGCGGCGTGGGCTACAAAAAACAGATGGACGCCCTGCGTGAAGGGGCGCAGCTTATCGTGGGCACCCCTGGCCGTGTGCTGGACCATCTGCTGCGCCGTACCCTGGACCTCAAAGACCTGCGCGAACTGGTCTTCGACGAGGCCGACCGCATGCTTTCCATCGGTTTTTACCCGGACATGAAGGAGATACAGCGCTACCTGCCCAGGCGGGCCATTCATACCTGCTTGTTCTCGGCCACGTATCCGCCGCATGTGCTTAAACTGGCCGGGGAGTTCATGTCCGCGCCAGCCATGCTCTCTCTTTCGCAAAAAGAAGTGCATGTGGCCGAAGTGCAGCATCTTTTTTGCGAAGTAAAGCCCATGGACAAGGACCGCGCCCTGGTACGCCTGCTGGAGACGGAAAATCCCGCTTCGGCCATCATTTTTTGTAACACCAAGTCCAACGTGCACTATGTGACCGGGGTGTTGCAGGGCTTTGGCTACAGCGCCGATGAGCTTTCCGCCGACCTTTCCCAGTCCCGGCGTGAAGCTGTGCTGGAAAAGATACGCCAGGGCAAGCTGCAGTATCTGGTCGCTACGGACGTTGCCGCGCGCGGCATTGACATCCCCGAGTTGTCGCACGTTTTTCTTTATGAGCCGCCCGAAGACCACGAAAGCTACATCCACCGCGCCGGACGTACCGGACGCGCCGGAGCCGCTGGCACAGTGATTTCTCTGGTGGACGTCATGCAGCGTATGGAGCTTGACCGCATTGCCAAGCATTACAAGATTGGTCTTATCCCCATGCCGCTGCCCACGGATGAAGACGTGGCCCGCGTGGCAGGCACACGCCTGACGGCCATTCTTGAAGGACGTTTTCGTAATCTGACAGGCCTTGAGCGCATGCGTGTGGCCCGCTATGTCCAGTTGGCGCGCGAACTCGCCGCTGAAGGTGATGGCGAAGACAGCACGTTGCTGCTGGCCATGCTGCTGGATTCAGCCCATCAGGAAAGCCTGCGTGAAAGTCGCTTTCCCGATCAGTCTTCGCCCAGTCCCGCCCGGCAGAGCGAGGGCGCACGGCACAGTTCAGGCCGTGGGGGTTCGGGCCGTAACGGCAGGAACTCCAAAGGCGGCAACGGTGGTAATGGCGGCAAAAGCGCCAACGGCGAGCAAAGTGACTGTAACGGAACTGCCAGCGGCGAAAATGCGGAGGCCCGTTCGGGCAAACGCCGCCGTTCTCCGCGCCGCCGTGACGGTCAACAGGGCAGGGATGCCGGGGACACTGCGCCCCGGAATGTGCAAAGCAAAACGGATACTGCTGAATAAGCTGACGGAGTTCTATGCGTCATATGGACGACACCTCGGGACCAGCTTCTGAAACCATATCCCCGGAAGCGGCGTCATCCGTCGTTCTTTCCGACACCATGCGGCAGGCCCTGGATAACTTCATGGCCTTGTACGCTGACGCGGATTTTACTGTGGAACTGGCATATCTGGGCGTGGGGCGCATGCAGTTTTTGCGCCGCCGTCAGATGCTGCTTGAGCTGCGCGGGCTGTATATGGCTTTGTGGCGATTGGCCCTTGCCAGATCCTTTCCGCAGGATGCGGACGTGATGTTTGACACTTTTTTGCGGGAATATGCCGCAAAACACAGGGACAGGGCCAGTGCGCTGGTCTTGACGCGTGGCCGCGAGTACTGGGGTATGCTGGAGCCAATGGGTGACGGCGATTTCAGCAATGTGGCCCGCCACCTGACCTCCTTTTTCTCCCAGAGCGAAAAGGCTGACAAAAGCGCCAACCTCAAGCTCGTTCTGCACATCCGCAAACTCTACAAACATATATTCGACAGGCTAATATAGGGCCGTCAGCGCGCGGGACCCGGTTATACGGGGCCTTACTGCGCTGACGCCTTGCCTTGGAACCGGCAGATATGAATATCGCACATTCCATTGAAGAATTGAGTTTTCTCGAAAACAGCGGCCTGACCATCGGCAATTTTGACGGTGTGCACCTTGGGCATCAGGCACTTATCCGGCACACGCTGGATGTGTGCGCCAGCGAAAAGCTGACCCCCGTGGTCATGACCTTCTGGCCGCACCCGCGGCAGGTGGTTGCGCCCCAGCTTGGGCATATGCCCCTGACGACGCGCGAGGAACGCTTTACGCTGCTGGAAGCCCTTGGGGTGCAGCATGTGCTGGAGCTTCCCTTTACCCCGGAACTGGCCGCCCACGATGCCAACAGTTTTGTTCAGGCCTTTCTTGCGCCTTTGAATCTGCGCCATCTGGTTGTCGGCTACGACTTCACCCTGGGCCGCGACCGTGGCGGACATGTAGATACGCTGCGCCGCCTGGGCGAGGACGCCGGGTTTAGCGTCGAGCAGCTGGCCCCTGTGGTTGTGGACGGCACTGTGGTCAGCTCCACAACGCTGCGCAAGCTTATCGGCGAGGGCGATGTGCGTGAGGCTGCCCGCCTGCTTGGCCGTTTTCACGGTTTCAGCGGCGAGGTTGTGCACGGTGACGGGCGCGGCGCGGGACTGGGTTTTCCCACGGCCAATCTGGCACGTCCGCAGGTGGTCATTCCCACCGAAGGGGTCTATGCCACGCTCGCAACCCCCGCAGGCGCAGACGGCCATACATGGCCCGCCGTTACCTGCATCGGGCGCAAACCCACCTTCGGCGACAACGAGCTTACTGTAGAAACCTTCCTGCTTGAAGGCGGGCGGGATTTTTACGGTCAGGCCATGCGGCTGGATTTTGTGGAACACCTGCGGGGAGAAAAGCGCTTTGACTCCGTGGATGCCCTCAAAGAACAGATCGCGGCTGACGTCGACCACGCGCGGCGCATTCTGGCGGCCTTTATTCGTCTTTAGAGTCGAGCAACATTGAAATGCACTGCATTTCAATGTTGCCATTCTGCCGAAAACCGCTTTTCGGCAGAGTCCACGCCGCGCTGCACTCTTGTGCAGCCTCAGGGTATTTCAACTTGTTAAGGGTAAAATGCTCCAGTCTTTGCAGGGTGGCCTTTGCTTCAACTTGGGAGTATGAGTGAGGCATGATACGCGCGGATCTGCATAATCACACCCTGGCTGCTCACGGGCGCGACACTGTTGCCGACATGTACGAGGCAGCCAGGGGCAGCCAGCTTGACTGGTACGGCCTTTCAGAGCATTCACCCCTGCCTCCCGGCTATGCCTGCCCGTTGTATACCGGCGATCTCAGCGTTACCTTTCCCGCCTATGTAGAGGCGGTGCTGGCTCTCAAGCAAAACGTGCCTTCCGGCAGCCCTCAGGTGCTGCTCGGCATGGAGCTGGACTGGCTGCCTGTCAATATGGCTTGGATGAAAAACATTCTGGGCCTCTATCCCTTTGACTATGTGATTGGCGGTCTGCATTTTGTGCATGACGTGCCTGTGGGGTCGCCCCGCAGCTGGGCGGCTGATTTTACTCAGCCGCAGCGTTTTGCGCGTTTTACCGCCTATTATGAAGAAATGGCCCGGCTTGCTTCCAGCGGATTGGTGGACGTGGTTGCCCACCCCGATTTCATCAAGGTCTGCTGCTACGACGACTTTCAGGCGTGGCTGAAACAGCCCGGCAGTCTTGATCTCATCGCCAGGGCACTTGCCGCCATGCGCGATTCTGATACGGCAATGGAAGTTTCCTCTGCCGGACTGCGCAAAACCTTCAACGAACCGTACCCCGGCCCTGCCATCATGCGGATCGCCGCTGATCTTGGTTTGGCCATCAGCTTTGGTTCCGATGCCCACGCCGTCAGTGAAACCGTCTCTCATTTCGAAGAACTGGCCCGCTATGCCCGCAGCTACGGTTTTAAGAAAAACCGTATCGCCGTGGGACGCGAGAAAATCACGCTCGATTTTTAACGTGCGGATTCTTCATTGAAGGCTTTCGTGGTGGGGACAGCCGGGGCTGGAAAAGAATAAAGTCGCCTTTATAAAGCCTTTTGTGCCCTGCGGGCACGGGGGCTTTTTTGCTTATGTTGTTTGGGCCGCCTATGCAGCGGGCGGCGAGGGGGCCTGTTAGGGGCTGCCGCCCCTCCGAGTCCCCCTCTGCACTCCCCCCGGACGACCCCGCTGGGTTTTCCATATATCTCCATTTCTACGAGTGAGCCTTCAAGGGCTTTCCCAATTCCACCATTCTTCGAGGGCTGCGCGGCGATTGCTGCGGGAGCTTCCCTCCCCTTGGTCGGGCGATCTCCCTACGCGCCGCGCAATGCCATAGGGCGCTTTGGCGTTGTATGGGGGGACTGGAGCGTCTGATTGGCGTGGCACGAAAGTTTGGGGCTAGCCATTGAGATACGCGTGTTGTGCCCTGCGGGCACGGGGGCTTTTTGCTTATGTTGTTTGGGCCCCCCTTGCATCCCCCCGAAGCACCCCCTGTTCGACCTCGACCGCCAAGTATCTTTTGGGGGAGCGGCTACGCACGAACCTCGCCGACGTGTCGGCTTCGGTTCTTTATGACGCCGCCCCCGGCAATGGCCTGTTCCTTGTCTGAGAAACAGCGCGTGCCGAGGTCATTCTTTACGCAATAAACATTATTGGCCTCTTCTCTCAGCTTGCAACATCAACCCCAAGCGTCCAGATGCTCAAAGCTGATATGCAACGCGAAAGCGCCCGATGGCATTGCGCGGTGCGAAGGGAGATCGCCGAGCGAAGCGAGGAAGCTCCCGAAGTAAAAGCCGCGCAGCCCTCGGGAAATGATAGAATTTGGAAAGCCCTTGAAGGCTACCCCGTGGGAGTGGAGAGATACGAAAGCCCAGCGGGGTTGTTCGGGGGGAGTGCAGAGGGGGCCTCGAAGGGGCGGCAGCCCCTAACAGGCCCCTTCTGCCGCACGCCGCGCAGGCGGCAGAAATAAAGAGAAGGAAAGACGTCGTATCCGCAGGGTACAAATGGTTTCATAAAAGCGACGCCATTCTTCTATGCGCCCGCAGCCACTCCCACCTTGCCACGCGCCGCGCAGGCGGCCAACCAACATACGTGGAAAACCCTCCGTGCCCGCAGGGCACGAATCACTTCACGAACGCAACGCCCCTCTCTCCAGCCTCGCGCTACACGCGGCAACCAATTCCCCGCCGCCCAGGCGTTCCCCAAACCGCCATATTTGCTTGCTGCAACATATATATGCAACAATATTCATGCACCGCATTGCACCTCTGTTCTTTCTTTATAAATATTGTTTACAGCTATACGAAAATATAGCGTTTTTTTTGAAGTGCTGTTGACAATGTTCTGTATTTTTGAAATTCATACACTGAATATTTCTCATTAAGCCTGCATTCGGGGTGAGAACATATTCATACTAAATTACAAAGTATTGAGTTCATACATACCGGGGCGGGCTGAATCGTGCCCCTGCAGGAGTTGTCATGAAAAACCGTGGCGTATATCTGGGCCTTGCTCTGGCGGCCATATTGCTTGTCTTTGGTGTGTGGGTGCTCTCTTTCTTCGGTTCAACGCTCACCATCAAGCGGGTGGCTATGGACTCCGAAGCGGCGGCCAAAAGGGTGGCCGTGCCAGCGGCGCAAGCCCTGTTCAACCCGCCGCGACCCGAAGACGCGCCGGAAAGCATCCGGGCCGAAGTTATGCTGGGCTACAAGATCATGACGGAAACCAGCAAGTACGCCGGGGAATACGTCAGCAAAGACAGCAAACTCTCCTGTTCCAGCTGCCATTTTGAAGGCGGCAGGTCTATGGAGAGCTTCTCGCTGGTAGGGGTAGGGGCCACCTATCCGCGTTACCGTGACCGCAATGAATATACTGTAGACCTCGGCATTCGCATTCAGGGCTGTTTTGACCGTAGCATGAACGGAACGCCGCCGCCGCTGGACGGACAGATCATCCAGTCTCTGCTGGTCTATCTGCAATGGATATCCAAGGATATTCCCATATACGCCAAACTGCCCTGGGCCATTCCCGAAAGTATGGACAATCCCCACAAGCCCGATGCTGCCAACGGTGAAAAAGTCTATAAGGACGTGTGCGCCCGCTGCCACGGCCCCAACGGCGAAGGCACAGACATTGCCCCGCCCGTGTGGGGCGACGATTCGTACAACGACGGCGCAGGCATGCACCGGGTGCGTACCCTGTCCATATTCGCATGGCGCTTTATGCCCAAGAACGCGCCTTCCCTTACGCAGGAAGAGGCGCTGGACGTGGCGGGCTACATACACGAACAGCCCCGGCCCAAGTTCGTGCCCACGCATCCTGACAAGATCGAGCGGCTCATCCCCCTGACGGAAGGGAAGTAGCCATGATTTTTCCCATATTGCACATACCGGGTCTCGGCGATGGCATGACCATCGCGCTGGACGCCGTGTTGCATGTCGTCATAAGTCACGGTCTGGCCATTGGCCTCATGACCATGCTCATTCTTTTTCAAACCCTGACGTATATGGGCAAGGGGCCGCACTGGGCACGCATAACCCGCAGCTTGCTGGGGCCTGTGGTGGTGGTTATCACTTCCGTGGGTGCGGTGACGGGCGTGGGCATCTGGTTTATCACGGGCATTCTTGCGCCTGAGGGCATCGGCTCACTCATCCACCTCTTTTTCTGGCCCTGGTTCATTGAGTGGGGAGCCTTTACCTCAGAAGTCATTCTGCTGCTTTTTTACTACTACCTGTGGGACAAACTGGCGGAAAAGCACCCGGGCCGCCTGACCGCCCTTGGCTGGGGCTATGTGGTCATGGCCGTCATTTCGGCCATCCTAATCTCGGGCATTCTGGGCTTTATGCTCACGCCTGCCGGCTGGCCCTGGGGGCAGACTTTCGATCAGGCTTACTACAACCCCACCTTTGTGCCCCAGGTGTTTCTGCGGCTGGCGGCGGGGCTGGGCATTGGCTCATTGTTGCTTGCGGCCTGGATTGCCTGGCGCTTCAAAGGCACGCAGCAGGAGCGCGGCAGCGCCCTGCGGCTGGCTGGCGGTGTGTTTCTGGGCTGTGTGGCCGTGGCCGGGGTCAGCGCGTGGGTTTACTTCTCCCGCATTCCAATGACCTATCTGACCCACTGGAAGTTCGCGGTCGCCACCTCCTACATGTCGCAACTGCCGGACTTTTTGCCCACCCTTAATGCCGTGGGTGTCGGGGTGCTTTGCCTCACGGGGCTGGTCGCTGTACTGCGCTGGCCCATTATAAGCCGCATTCTCTGCATTCCGGCCATTCTGCTGTGCGTATTTATGGTTATGGAATTTGAGCGCATTCGCGAATTTGTGCGCGGGCCGTATCTGCTGCCCGGCTATATGTACGCCAATCAGGTGCCGCTGGTGGAAAAGCTGGCCCTTGATGAAAAGAACGAGAATTATCTGCCGCGCATGCGCTGGGTTGATGACAGCGGCAAGCTGCCGCCTGATATGGTGGCAGGGCAGGCCCTGTTTGCCGCCAATTGCGGGGTGTGCCACACCACGGTCAAAGGCGGACTGAACAATATCGGCATTCGCGTGGCCGGGCGTACGCTGGACAGCCTCAATGCCATTGTGGACATCACGGAAAACCTCGGTCCCTTCATGACGCCCTTTACCGGATCGGAATCGGAGCGCCTGCTGCTGGCCAACTATATCTATATGCTCGGAACAGAGCAGGGTTATATCAAGATCCCGCAGGCGCCGAAAACTCCGGCAGCCCATGCAGCGGGCAGGGAGGCGAAGTAGCCATGAACAAGTGGACTGACCTCTTCCTCCTGCATCCCCTGTCCGACGGTTGGCTCGATGGCCTGCTCTTTGTGACCTTTGGCCTGCATTTGCTTTTTGCGCTGCTTATCGTCGGTACAGCGGTGCTGGGTCTTGTGTTTTTTTTGCAAGACTGGCTGAACAACGACCAGCCGGGGCAGAGCTGGAACAGCAAATTCATGCACACCCACCTGGGCCTCAAAAGTCTGGCCGTGGTTTTGGGCATTGCGCCCCTGTTGCTCATACAAATACGTTATTCCTACTCATTCTTCACCACCACAGGGCTGTTCGCCTATGCCTGGCTGGCGGTGATACCCCTGCTTATCGTAGCCTTTCTGCTCATTGACGGATTTAACCATTCGATGGAAAGCCGCTCGTGGCTGGCGCTGCTCTGCGGCGTGATAGGCGTGGGAGCGCTGCTCACCGTGCCTGCCGTGTTTACCGGGGCGCTGGCTCTTATGGAACGCCAGCATCTGTGGGCCCAGTTCGGTCAGTCGGGCGGGCAGGATTTTGCCACATTGCCCGCATTGGCCCCGCACTGGCTGCTGCGTTATCTGCACGTCATCGGTGCAGCCCTTGTGCTTGGCGCGGCTTTTCAGCTCTTTTTCTCAACCCGCAACAATCCGGAAAAAGCCCCGCGCTTGCGCAACTGGGTTTTCGGCGCAACGCTGGCCCAGATCCTCATAGGTATCCCTCTGCTGTTTACTGTGGCTGCGGAACTCACCTGGACCATAGTAGCGGCGCTTACAGTGGGCGCGCTGGCCGCCCTGCTGGTCTTGTGGGTGCTGCGTCCCCGCCAGTCAGCTTCAGAGGCAGCCCCGCGGCCCGTGCCGCTGCCCGCGCCCCGCAGTTTGCTCTGGCTGCTGCCTCTGGCCTTCGCGGCCATGCTGGTGGGCCGCCAGTTCATACAGGACGAATCCCTCAATCCGCTACAGGCTGCCAACGACGCTTATCGTACAGAGCGGGCCAAGACTATGGATCCCTTCCGGCAGCCTTCGCTGGATGCTTACGCCCTCAAGCTCAAGACCGTGTACGATAACGGCGACACCATTTACGATCAGGCTTGCGCCCCCTGCCACGGGCTGGAAGGCAAGGGCGACGGCCCAGTGGCCGCGCGTCTGCTTATTCCTGCAGAGGATATTGCGGCCATTCGCGCCGACAGGGAGTATGTATACACCCTCGTGCGGGACGGCGTACCCGGCTCAGGTATGCCTTACTTCCGCCTGTATGACCGCGAAAAGATTGAAATGGTGCTGGATACGATGGGCAAGCGTTTTGACATGTACGGCAAGGCCGACGTGCCGCCGGACCGCGAGCCGGAAGGCGAGGCCATGTTTGTATGGGCTGAAACCTGCTCGGTCTGCCACGGTGTTGCAGGCGAGATCACGGAGTTTGGGCACACCCTGTTGCCCCCGCCCCCGGACTTGCAAAAGTTCGCAATGACCCATGCCCGTGCCCTTGAGGTTATCACCAACGGCTACCCCGGCACGGTCATGCCGCCATTCCGGCATCTGCCGCAGGAAGTGCTGGAAGATCTGACCATCATCAGCAATACCTTCCGGGTAGAGAAGTAGAGCTTTCAGAGTATGAAAAAGGGCTGTCCTAGATGTAGGACAGCCCTTTTTTTAATTTGCACTCGCATACCCTTTCTCTTCATGAATCCCCTTCTGGGGTAGGGCAACTTTAAAATACATTGCATTTCAAAGTTGTCGTTCTTCCATAAAATATGATTTCAGGCTGAATCCACGCCGCGTTGCTGTGCGCTTCACTCTTGTGCAGCTAGAGTATTCAATCTTTTTCAAGTTTAATGCTCTAAAAATGGTAATGCTAGCTCGTTGAGATGTTTGTGCTCTGAGTGGCTAAGCGGGAAGGCTGTTTGAGGTTTTTTATGCTGCACAGGAAAGCCTATGCAGCCGCATTCAGTTTATCAAGGTAAACAAGAATACTACAATATTATTAATATAATTAAAGGGGCAAGAAATGACCGAATATTTAATTATAGTAACATGCAAGATAGTAATAGGCTTCGCTATTGTCATAGCTCATTTAAATTTTTCAGGTAAAACACAATTGGCTCAAATGACGCCAATAGACTTTTTTGGGAACTTTGTGCTAGGTGCTGTAATAGGCGGTGTTATATATAACAATGAAATATCAATGCTGTACTACATAATATTATTAATAATATCCGTAGTCTTCCTTAATATAATCTCATTTTTAAGTAAAAAAATAGACAAGCTGCGGTCAATAACAATTGGTAAGGCCATTGTTATTATAGATGATAACAAGCTCTCTATCGAAAATGTAAACAGCAATAAGGTAGATATAGTCAGTATAATATCAAAAATACACTCTAAAGGGATAAAATCATTAGCTGAAATATATTTTGCTCAAATAGAACCAGATGGGCAACTGACTATTGTTTTGGAGAAAGATAAGTGGCCGTCATTAGTATTCAATATCAATGGGAAGTATCAGGAAGAGGAAATTGAAAAAATAAATAAAAACAAAGATTGGGTTGAAACATACATTAAGAATGCAAAAATTGATGATGATTCTATCTATATAATAGAATACGCATCTAATACGTTAAACATCGTTGATCGTGATGGTGTGCTATATAAAATAACTACTGATTAGGGGATCTTGACTTTAAAATTCTCTAGTTAGAACCTGTAGATGGCTTGTGCAATGTGTCCATAGGTGACACATGTTGCGTGATTCTATTACATCCGCAATATAAATCGTTTCACATGTGTCAGTAGGATAATCAAGGCGGGTCCAGGATCAGCCTGTGTTGATCCTAGACGTCGCTACTTTTGCGCAGCAATCAGTCCAGAGCAGCAAAAGCTGATTCCTCAGCAGGAGGGGCATCAAACGGGATGTGACTGCCTGATAATCCTTCCACCAGACAAACCGCAGGCTATTCTCACCATTACATCATGCATAGCTGGATATTGGTGTGGGGAAACACTGTGGTGACAGGAATAGGAAGAAGCGGGCACACTTCTCAGTGCAAAGTACGGCCTTTTCAGGCCCCCAGGCCCATTGCGTATTCGCGCTGTTCACGGCGGCGTACCAGCCAGAACACCAGCAGTGCGCCCAGCAGTTTGCTAACGCTCATGGTTATGATGGACCAGGGCGTGGCAAGGCCGATGATGAGCAGAAAAACAATGCTGTCCAGGGGCGCGCCTACAAGGCTTGAAATAAGTATGCGCTGCGAAAAGGGGCGATTGGTAAACGTGAACAGCGCCCAGTCGCCCATCTCGCCCATTGCAAAGGCGGCGGCGCTGGCCAGAGCAAGCTGGGGCGTGGCCATATACCAGCTCACAATGCAGCCCACCAGCATGGCCCACAGCACTTTGTGTCCCACCCGGCGCTGCGCATAATCGCGCACCACAAAAATAAAGCCTACCACAAGAGAGAGCGGGGCCCACAGTTCGCCATTGGGCAGCTCAATGAGGGGCGTTACGGCAAAGGCGTAGTTCACGCCAACGATAAGAGCCATGTAGGTGAAGAGAGTAAACATGGGCGCGAGAGTAAGCGTTGACGGCATGATCGTCAAGTATGGCGGCGTCTGCGGCTTGCCGGACGCAAGGGAATTGCTTGCAGCAATTACATGAAAAACAGAGGGTTTTCAGGGTATGGCAAGCGCGCTTTTTGCCCGGCGCAAGGGCAGGAAGGCTGGCTTGCGGCTTGACCGCAGCGCGCGGATATGGGACAGAAAAACAGATTTAGTATGTTTCTAGAGTAGATTTACTTTGAGAATACGCGTTCTCAAAGTTTAAGAGACGCCCGTTGCGGCGCATAACCGCGCAAATAAATAGCCGGGCTGTCTTCTCCGTAGCGATCTGTCCTGCCCCGCAAGACGGGTTCGTAACGGTTCGGGCAAGCCCTATGGACGCGTAAGCCGTTGCAGCGTCAGCGGTTTACGGATAACGACAGCGACTCTTTGGGTAAGTTTTTGCGTAACTCATTGCCGTCTTTATTCCTAGCTTCCTGCGGCACAACGGCTAAAGCAACGGCTGAAGCTGTAATCAAGCCTTCACGGCGGGCGGCTGCTCATGTAGCCGCCAGAGCAAGTTCAAAGTGAAATTGCTCAAGAAAATTTCTGCGCCTTTTGCGCGCAGCGTAGGCCGGTTTTTCGGCCAGGAGATGTAATGACCGACCTGCACTACCGTTGCGGATGGGTGGCGCTTATGGGCCCGCCCAATGCTGGCAAGTCCACCCTGCTTAATTCCCTTCTCGGGCAGAAGGTGACTATTGTCACGCCCAAACCGCAGACCACGCGCAATCAGATTGTGGGCATCCTCACCAATGATGATTCCCAGGTTATCTTTATGGATACGCCCGGCCTCACACAGGTGCGGGGCCGCCTGAGCAAAACGATGATCCAGGCTGTGTGGCAAAGCCTGGGGCAGGCTGATGTTATCATGCCGGTACTGGACGCCCACCTCTACATCCGCCACCCCGAATTTCTGGAGCGCGACCTGGCCCCGGTAGCTCAGGCTCTGGCCAGCGAAGAACGCCCGATGATCGTGGTGGTCAACAAGGTGGACCTGTTCAGCGACAAGAGCCGCATGCTGCCCCTGCTGACACGGCTGCATGAAATGTGGCCCAGAGCCGAAATCTTTCCTGTGTCTGCCTTGCGCAGGGATGGTCTGGCCGATCTGGTGGCTCTTATCAACAAGAATCTGCCTAAAGCGCAGGCTCAGTTTCCCGAAGACCAGATTTCCACTGCGCCTCTGCGCTTCATGACCGCCGAAATAATTCGCGAAAAGCTCTTTTTGCACCTGCGGCAGGAAGTTCCCTATTCTGTGGCCGTGGATATTGAAAACTGGGAAGAAGACGAAGAGCGCGGGCAAACCGTCATCCACGCCACCATTTATGTGGCTCGTCCCATGCACAAGGCTATGGTCATCGGCCGGGCCGGGCAGTCCATCAAGGCCATTGGAACCGAGGCCCGCAAGGACATTCAGGTTCTGGTGGACGGCAAGGTGCATCTGGAACTGTGGGTCAAGGTGCGTGAGCACTGGACCGAAGATGCGGCCTTTTTGCGCGACATCGGCATGATGGCGGAGTAGGTATGGAACTGCTGGACCGTTACCGTCATGTGCTGGACAGGCTGAACACAGCCTGTGCCGCTGCCGGGCGCGCCAGAGAGGACGTGACCCTCATTGCCGTATCCAAGCTGCATCCGGCGGAAGAGGTGGCCGTTGTGGCCGCTGCCGGGCAGGTGGATTTTGGCGAAAATTATGTGCAGGAAGCTTTGCAGAAACGTGAGGATCTGGCGGCGTCCGCCGGGTCCTCCACGCTTGCCGCAGGCATCCGCTGGCACATGATCGGCCATGTGCAAAGCCGCAAGGCCGCGCAGGTGGGCGGCGCCTTTGCCCTCATACATACCCTCGATTCGCGTAAGCTTGCCGACGGTCTTGAAAAGCGCATGAGCGGCGCTGAAGAGCGCCAGCCAGTGCTTTTCGAGATAAATATTGCCTCCGAGCCGCAAAAAAGTGGTCTTATGCCTGCAGATTTGCCGGCACTGGCCGATTATGTACTTGAGAACTGTCCTCACCTGGACATTCAGGGGCTTATGTGCCTGCCCCCGGTTTTTGATGCCGGTGATGCAGCGCGCCCCCATTTTGCCCATCTGCGCCAATTGAGGGACAGCCTGCAAAAGCACACAGGTCTGCCCCTGCCCACGCTTTCTATGGGCATGAGCGGCGACTTCGAAGCCGCTGTGGCCGAAGGGGCCACTCTGGTGCGCATAGGCACGGATATTTTCGGGCCGCGCTCGGCCAAAACGCCGCCTCTGGCATAGTGTCTGCATCAGCATGGAGGCCGGCTTTGCGGGTGGCGGCGTTTCGGGTCTCTCCGGGGTTTTCCGGGGACGTCCCTCCCGTGAACATGACGGCGGCACGGCACGGCTGTGAGTCCGCACAAGGCCAACGGAGTTGATTATGGCGGCCAAGGAAAAAGAAGCCCCCGCGCTGCCCGAAGGGCAGGCTGAAAGTCCCAAGAAAAAATCCCGGGTCAAGCGCCTCGTCATTATTTTGGCGATATTGCTCATGACATTGAGCGGCGCAGGGCTTGGCGGCTACTGGTGGCTCTATTTGCGCACCCCCTCCAGCAATGGGGCTGCGCTTGCAACTGATGCCACGGGAACATCTTCCGCCGCTGGGCAGTCTGCTGGTTCCGTCTCGGCGGGGCAGGGCGGACAAGCCGGGCAAGGCAATCAGGGCGCGTCTGGTCAGGCAGGTGGCGATGGGCGTATCGAGCGGCAGAGCGATCTGCCGCGCAGCGGCGGTATGGTGCTGCCCTTGCCGTCCATTACAGTCAATCTGTCAGACCCTGCCGGGCGGCGCTATCTTAAAATGAGCATGGAAGTGGAGGTCAATGCCGATGTTTCGGCGGCCCTCCAGGCGAACAACGCCCGCATCCGCGATGCCATCATCATGCTGCTGGCCGGTAAAAACTATGCCGACATAGCCAGCCCTGACGGCAAGGTGCTGCTCAAGGCCGAAGTGGCGGCGCGCCTTAATCAGATACTTGGCGCACAGCGCGTTATTCGCGTGTATTTTACTGACTTTGTTGTCGAATAATTTCTTGCGCGGCTTTGCCCGCACGGTCAACGCTCCGGGTGCAGACGCGCCCGGCGGCAGGAAGACAAAGAGGTGACCTATGTCGCAGGAAGATCAGGACGCTTTGGCCGCCCAGTGGGAAGCCGAACTCGCCCAAGAATCTGATGCAGCCAAAGCTTCAGACGGCGCTGCCGAACCCGCCGCCCCGTCCGAAACTCCCCCTGCTGGCGCAGACGCGCAGCGTCAGGCCGACGAAGCCCTGGCAGCCCAGTGGGCCGCCAGCATGGCCCAGGACGAAGAGGCGCATCCGCAGCAGTCTTTTGGCGGCGCTGGCGCAGGCATGGGCGGCCATGCCACGGACGCCCATTTCAAGGATATGACCGAAATGGCGCGTCAGCCCGGCGACAACAAGCTCAAGCGCGAGCTGGACTTCATTCTGGATATTCCTCTGGACGTCTCTGCCGAGCTGGGCCGTACCCGTCTGCTCATCAACGAACTGCTGCAACTTGGTCAGGGGTCTGTGGTGGAGCTGAACAAACTGGCTGGCGAACCGCTGGAAGTCTATGTGAACGGCAAGCTTGTGGCACGCGGCGAAGCCGTTGTCATCAACGAAAAGTTTGGCGTGCGCCTGACGGACATCATCAGTCCCATTGAAAGGGTAAAGCAGCTTGGCTAGCCTCGTCCATGCAGCAGCCTCCGCCGCTTCGGGCGGCGTGGCGTCTTCTTCCTTGCCCGCTGCTACTGAAGCGGGCATGTCGGGGCAGGCGGTGCGTGGCGCTGTGGAGCAGGGTGCGGCCTCGTTGCCGGGGCTTGACCGGGTGGTGGACAACGCCGTGGAACTGGCCCGTCAGGGGCTTGGCGCTGCGGCGCAGGCTGCGGGCCGTTTTGCCGATACCCTTTCTGACAGTCTCGACGGCGGCCTGGCCGGGCAGGCGGCTGCCAAGGCGGCGGAACACAGCACGGGCCTTGGCGAAAGCTCCTTTTCCTGGGGCAGCTACGCGCAGGCTGTGGGCATTCTGTTTTTGCTGGTGGCCATATTGTGGCTGGTTGTGTGGCTGGTACGCCGTTTTGGCAAGTTCAATTTTTTGCCGCGCCCGGGGGCCTTGCCCAAGGGAGCTCTGGTTATGGAAGCGCAATTGCCGCTGGGCCCGCGTAAGGGGCTTATGGTGGTACGCTTTTTGAATAGAAGGCTGTTGCTGGGCGTGACCGACCAGCACATAACCCTTCTGACCGAGGAGCAGGCGCAGCATGAGCCGCAGGACAAAAATTTTCAACAAGTCATGGAAGACGCCACTCGCGGTACTGACAGCCGCTAGTCTTCTTCTTTTGCTGCCCCATCTGGCCCATGCCGCTCAGGACATGGCCATGCCCACCTTGCAGCTCAGCCTTGCCGGCGGCGCAAAATCGCCGGAAAAAGTCTCGGTGCTGCTGGAAATTCTCTTTCTGCTCACCGTCCTTTCCGTGGCTCCGGCCATCATGCTCACGGTCACCAGTTTTACCCGCATCATCATCGTGTTCAGCTTCCTGCGTCAGGCTATGGGCGTACAGCAGTTGCCGCCTACCCAGATACTGGCCAGCCTCGCCATTTTTATGACGGTGGTCATCATGTATCCTGTGGGCAAGCAGATCAACGACGACGCCTTGCAGCCCTACCTCAGCGAACGCATGGACTATAAAGAAGCTCTGGACAAGGCGCAGGCCCCCCTGCGTACCTTCATGTTCAAGCATACCCGCGAAAAAGACCTTTCCATCTTCTATTCCATCAGTAAAATGGAAGCCCCCAAGAGCAAGGAAGAAGTTCCTACCATGCTGCTGGCTGCGGCCTTTGTCATCAGTGAACTGAAGACAGCCTTCACCATCGGCTTTCTCATCTATATTCCCTTTCTGGTGCTGGATATGGTCATCTCCAGCGTGCTGCTGGCTATGGGCATGATGATGTTGCCGCCCATGATGGTTTCCATGCCGTTCAAACTGCTGCTTTTTGTTATGGTTGACGGCTGGAATTTGCTGGTGGGATCGCTTGTCAACAGCTTCCTTCTCTGACGTGGAACTGGCATCATTTTTGTATCTACAGAGCGCCAGTGATTGGCAGTGTCAAAAAATTCCCTCGGGGGTAAGCGCATGTCTCCTGATTTCGTTATCGGTTTTGGCCGCCAGGCCATTGAATTGTGTCTCATGATGGCTCTGCCCATGCTGTCTGTGGGGCTGGGCGTTGGTGTGCTTGTCAGCGTTATTCAGGCTGCCACCCAGATTCAGGAGATGACCCTGACCTTTATCCCCAAGATCGTCTGCATGTTTCTGGCCCTGCTGCTGGCCCTGCCCTGGCTGATGGAACGCATGATAACCTTCACGCGTGACGTCTTCATCAACATCCCCAACTATGTGCGCTAGCTGTATGCGGTTCTCTTATATCTTCTTCAACGCAAGCGCGGGATATTCCCCTTGCTCAATGCTGCGGACGATGCACTATGTATCGGACTTTGTATAATCAGTATGATGTACAAAAAAGCATAGATAAAGCCGCCAATATCGCAGATCAGAATAAGTCTAGAAAAAATACAGAAAGAGTTTGTCTTTCAATAAAAAAAGGAAATGTCTGTGACATTTCCTTTTTGAGTTGTCTGATGGCGCTTAGTTGTGTAAATAAGAGGGCGTGCGCCTTGTTAAACGCAACAAGGCGTTCTTGTTCTTTGCGCAAACCGCGTGTTGAAGTCGCGGTTTACTGCATCGGACTCTTATCAGGATTTGGCGCGCGCAGCCGCAGCCAGTCCCAGCAGAATGCCCCCGGCCTGGGCCACATTAAGCGAGTCAAAGCTTCGCGCCAACGGTATGCGCATCATATGTGCGCAACGTTTGGCAACGCCGGGCCGCAAGCCTTTGTCTTCATTGCCCAGCACCAGAATGGCGGGCAGGCGCATAGGTTCGGCAAAGGCGTCAAGGCTGCCGGAACCCGCCTGGCCTCCAGCGCCGTAGATGGTCAACCCGGCCTCTTCAGCGCTGTCCAGGGCATGGCCCAGATTGGTCACGCGGGCTACGGGCAGATGCTCAAGAGCGCCTGCGGCGGCGCGGCGCGCGGCTGGTCCAAGATAGGCGCTGTTGTGGCGGGGCAGAATGATGCCCGCGCCCCCCAGGGCGTAAAGGGTGCGGCAGAGCGTACCCACGTTGCCGGGGTCCTGCACCTGATCGAGGGCAAGGATTATGGGCAGGGGAGCCTGCTCCACGGTGGCAAAAATGTCTTCAAGCTCGCAAAAGCTGGTGACAGACAAGCGGGCCACCACGCCCTGATGCCCCACGGCATCGCGCCCGGCGTCACGGTTGCCGCCACTGGCGGGGCGACACAGGCGGTCGAGCACAGGCGGATCCACCAGAGTAAAGCGCACATCGTTTTTCCGGCAGAGGTTCTGCATTTCGCGAGCCTCGGGACCACGAAGTCCCTTCTTGCAGAACACGCAGTCAATGCGCTGCGGGTCGCTGGACAGCAGTTCCAGCACGGGTTTGAGGCCCGGGAGAAGAGGGGCGTCTTCAGATTGAGTATGCATGCACGCCTCCGCACGAGGTAAAACGGCCCCCACGGGTGGCCGAGGTAAAAATTACGAGGACAAGGGCGTCCACAGTCATGCGGCTGTGTACGCATCTTCCTGGCTCATGGCAAGCCGGGCAGACAAGGAGATCACCATGACGGTATATAGTATGGACATTGCTGCGCAAGGACGCAAGGGCGCAACTGTTGGTCTTCGCCTTTGTGTGCTGGCAGCCGTGTGCTGCCTCATGCTGGCCGGAGGCTGCGCCTCACGGCAGGACGGCGGATCTGGCAAGCGTGGTGTGTCCTTTTCCATCCCCGATGATGATCCCACACCTCTGAGCAGCAAAGAAATGGCGGCGCTCAAATCCACAAGCCAGGTGGATAAGAACGTGCCCCCCGAAGCTATGGATGACGTGACGCGGCAGTACAAGTACTACCTGCGCAAGGGGCGCAACTCTGTCTGCGTGTTTTCCAAAAGGGCAGAAGGGTATTTGAACTATTCCCGCCAGGTCTTTCGCTCGCGCGGTATTCCCGAAGATCTCGCGTATCTTGCTATTGTAGAAAGCGGCTACCGGGTCGATGCCCGCTCTCCCGTGGGCGCCACTGGCGCGTGGCAGTTCATGCCCGCCACTGGCGAGCGCTTTGGTCTCACGCAGGACTGGTGGACCGACGAGCGTCTCGATCCTTATGAATCAACGGAAGCAGCGGCGGACTATCTGCAGAAACTGTACGACTACTTTGGCGACTGGCCTACAGCCGTCGCCGCCTACAACGCTGGCGAGGGCAAGATCAGCCGCGCCAAGGAAGGCACAGGCGGCAAGAACTTCTATGAGGTCAAGGCCCGCAACCACATGCTTGACGACAAGGCTCAGCTGCGTGACGAAACCAAGCAGTATGTGCCGCGCTTTCTGGCGATCACCAAGATCATGCGCAACCTGCCAGAACTGGGTTTTGAGTCCATCCGGCCTGAAAACGCGCCGGGCGTGCTGCGCCTCACGGCGCGCCCCGGCACTGACCTCAATGGTCTGGCCGATGCCTGCGGCATGAGCTGGAGCGACTTTGCAGTCTATAACCGCCATCATAAACGCCGGATTACGGATACGGGGCGTTCAACCTTTGTTTATGTGCCTGCCAGAAACGAGCGTCAGGCCCAGGCTTTTCTGGGGTCGTCCCGTTGCACGGCCTATGCCGGATGGGGTGCCATGCGTGTGGCCAGTAGTGGCGACTCGTGGGAAAAAATCAGCCGCCGTAGCGGAATCCCCGTTGCCCAGTTGCGCGCGCTCAATCCTGGTGAAAGCCGGTTGAGTGCCGGGCAGACCGTGTTGGCCCCGCGTTCGGTGGATATGTCTGCCCGAGCGGTGGCGGCGCTGGACAGCAAAGGTTCGGCAAGGGACGAGAACAACAAGAAATCAGCCGCGTCTGGCAGATCAGTTGCTCAAGCCCCGGCATCAGCGCCAGTTCGAGCGTCTGCGCAACCCGCCCGTGCGGCAGCTTCATCGGGCAGCCATACGTTGCAGCCCAATGAAACCCTGTACGCTGTGGCCCGGCAGTATAACGTCACCGTCAAAGATTTGCAGGATCATAACAATATAAGCAATCCCAATGCGCTTCACGCCGGAACCGTACTGCGCATTCCAGGCGGCGCGCCGTCTGGCGGCGTATCCGCAGGCTCTGACGGCAGGGTGGGCAGCAAGACTTCCGCCAAGACATCCAGAACTACATATACTGTCCAGGCCAAGGACAGCCTGTGGAAGATCGCGCGCGAGCACAAGGTCAGCGTTGAGGATCTTATGCGGTGGAACGGCGTAAACGAGAAGAATCTGCGCGCTGGTTCTGTGCTGGTTGTGGAGCAGTAGGCCGGGTTTGCGGGGGCTGCTATGAAGGGCCATCAGTTTTCAGGATGTGCCGTTTTTTGGGAAATCCGCCCCTGTGGCCGTAAAAACGGATTTTGCCTTCGCAGTGCTGCAACAATCTGATAAAAAAAGAAGAATTTGGTTGACACCTGACCCCCTTTGAGGCAAGTTCTCGTTTCGCGCAACGGCGGTGACTTCAAAACGACACACAAGCGAAACAAAGTTTCGCGAAGTCGAAAAAAGTGATTGACGGGGTTCGAAAAG